>NZ_JAPWHT010000235.1:0-16032 GCF_027270795.1 Streptomyces sp. ActVer | reverse complement strand
CCGGCTTCCGGCTTCCGGCCGAGAATTGGCCGCGCTCGCACTCGTGTCCCGTACGGAAACTTTCCCTTCCGCGGGTCAGAACTTTTCCTGCCAGGGCCGGGGGAAGGGGGTCAGCGCCCCAGCTCCTTGGGGATCTCCCCGACGCGCAGCGGATCGGCGGGCTTCTCCAGGGGAGGCAGCGCCGGCAGCGCGTCCCACGGCACCTGCGCCTTGCGGAGGTCCTTGCGGATGCGCTCCGCGAGTTTTCTCGTGTCACGGCGGTTCATGACCGCCCCGACGGCGGCGCCGACCATGAACGGCATCAGGTTCGGCAGATTTCTGACCGTGCGCTTCATGATCTGCTGGCGCAGCTCGCGCTTCAGCTGGCCTCCGAGGGCCGCGTTGATCGTCGACGGTTTGGTCACGTCGATTCCGCGCTCCTCCGACCACGAACTCAGATACGTGGTGGAGCGCTGTTTCAGACTGCCCGGCGGCCGCAGGCCGTAGACCTCGTACAACTCCGCGATCATCTTCATCTCGATCGCGGCCACGCCGGTGATCTCGGCGGCCAGCTCCGTGGGCATAGCCGGAGGTACGGGCATCATCGCGGCCGCGCCGATTCCCGCGCCCACCGTGGAGGTCGCGTTGCAGGCGCCCGCCACGATCTTGTCCGCGAGCTGCTCGGGGCCGAGGCCCGGGAACTGCCTGCGGAGGGTCGCGAGGTCCCGTACGGGGATTCGCGGGGCGTTCTCGATGATGCGGTCGGTGAGGTACGCCAGGCCCGCCCTGGCGCGGCTGCCGCCCTTACGGACACCTTCCTTCACCCCGTGGCCGACAGCGGCGGCCCTGCGTTTGGCGACAGGCGCCTTGGGAACCGGCACCTCCAGGGCACCGGAGGCGCCTGTCGCGTCCACTGCTTCGAGCGAGGCCGGGTGGCCCCGCTCGTCGTCACGCATGCCGTCCGAGGACGGACCGGCCGCTCCCTGGTCACGAAAGCGGCGCTTCCAGGGCGGGGTCGAGCCTGTCACGGCCGACCCTGCCTCAGTCGCAGTCGCGGCAGATCGGCTGGCCGTTCTTCTCGCGGGCCAGCTGGCTGCGGTGGTGGACCAGGAAGCAGCTCATGCAGGTGAACTCGTCCTGCTGCTTCGGCAGGACCCGGACGGCCAACTCCTCGTTCGAGAGGTCCGCGCCGGGCAGTTCCAGGCCTTCTGCAGCCTCGAACTCGTCCACGTCGACCGCCGAAGTCGACTTGTCGTTCCGGCGAGCCTTCAGTTCTTCAAGGCTGTCCGAATCGACGTCGTCGTCGGTCTTGCGTGGGGTGTCGTAATCCGTTGCCATGTCGCTCTCCCCCTCTGGGTGTCTGCGGTGTCTCCAGCGCACGTAACGCGTGAGAGGCCGGACTTGTGCCCGACCCGAGGCGGAGATTTTGCCTCACATCAAGGTCTGTTACTCAATCGACACCCAATCGGACCCCTCAAGAGTGATCGGCTTGGATGGCGAACGGGACCGTACACGGTCCGAATGCCGCACTTCAAAGGCGTCTCACCGTGTACTTCCCGTGATCTCGACCCCCGAAAACCCGGATGTTCCCGGCTTTACGACAGCCTTCTTGATCACGGAGAGTAGATGGCCGGAAATTCGCCCTTGTGATCGATCACACACGAGGCAGCGCACTGCATGCCCAGAAAATTCCGCGCAAAGCGAACATCCTCGCGTGTCGGCGACATGGTCTCAGACGGGCAGGGTTACTCGCATCACCAGTCCACCCCCCTCACGCGGTTCCGCGGCGATATGACCGCCGTGGGCACGGGCCACCGACCTGGCGATCGACAGGCCAAGACCCACGCCCTTGTCACTGCCCGTCCGCTCCGTTCGCAGTCGCCGGAAAGGCTCGAAAAGATTGTCGATCTCGTACGCGGGCACCACGGGCCCCGTATTGGAGACCACGAGAACCGCCTGACCGTGCCGCACCTCTGTGGTCACCTCGACCCAGCCTTCCTCCGCCACGTTGTACCGCACGGCGTTCTGGACGAGGTTCAGGGCGATCCGCTCCAGGAGGACGCCACTGCCCTGGACGACCGCGGCTTCGCGCTTCCCGCGGATCGTCACGCCCTTCGCCTCCGCCTCGCCACGGGCCTGGTCGATGGCCTGTGAGGCGACCTCGGCGAGGTCGACCGGCTTGCGTTCGACGATCTGGTTGTCGCTGCGGGCGAGCAGCAGCAGGCCCTCGACGAGCTGCTCGCTGCGCTCGTTCGTGGCGAGCAGCGTCTTGCCGAGCTGCTGCAGCTCCACGGGCGCTCCCGGATCGGACAGATGCACCTCGAGAAGCGTGCGGTTGATCGCCAGCGGCGTCCGCAGCTCGTGCGAGGCGTTCCCGACGAACCGCTGCTGGGCCGTGAAGGCTCTCTGCAGCCGCTCCAGCATGTCGTCGAAGGTGTCCGCCAGCTCCTTGAACTCGTCGTCCGGACCGTCCAGCTCGATCCGCCGCGACAGGTCCGACCCCGCGACCGCACGCGCGGTGCGCGTGATCCGCCCGAGCGGCGACAGCACCCGGCCGGCCATCGCGTAGCCGAAGGCGAACGCGATGACCGCGAGGCCCAGGAGGGCGAGGAGGGAGCGGCTGAGGAGGCCGTCCAGAGCATGCTGCTGCTGGGTGGCTGTGCACTCCTTGAGCATCGCGTTCAGCTCTTGGTTGCTCCCGGCGTCGCTCAGCTGGGGGCAGTTCTCGCTGAAGAGCTTGAGGTTGCTCCCGGTCACCTGGAAGGAGACGCTGCTGCCCTCGCGGAGGGCCTGGGCCGCCAACAGATAGATGATCGACAACAGCAGGATCCCGGCGATCAGGAACATGCCGCCGTACAGCAGCGTGAGCCGTATCCGGATGGTCGGACGCAGCCAGGGGAACGGCGGCTCCGGTTTCCTCGGATCCCAGGTGGGTTTCGGGGGCGCCTTGGGAGGAGCGGGTGTCGAGGTCATCGAATATCAGATCCGGTAGCCGGAACCGGGCACCGTGACGATGACCGGGGGCTCACCGAGCTTGCGGCGCAGGGTCATCACGGTGACGCGCACGACGTTGGTGAACGGGTCCGTGTTCTCGTCCCAGGCCTTCTCCAGGAGCTGCTCGGCGGAGACGACGGCGCCCTCGCTGCGCAGCAGGACCTCAAGGACGGCGAACTCCTTGGGCGCGAGCTGGACCTCCTTGCCGTCGCGGAAGACCTCACGGCGGTTGGGGTCGAGCTTGATCCCGGCGCGCTCCAGGACGGGCGGCAGCGGCATGCTCGTACGCCGGCCGAGGGCACGCACGCGTGCCGTCAGCTCGCTGAACGCGAAGGGCTTGGGGAGGTAGTCGTCGGCGCCGATCTCCAGGCCCTCCACGCGGTCGCTGACGTCTCCGGAGGCCGTGAGCATCAGCACGCGGGTGGGCATGCCGAGTTCGACGATCTTGCGGCAGACGTCGTCTCCGTGCACGAGGGGGAGGTCACGGTCGAGGACGACCACGTCGTAGTCGTTGACGCCGATGCGCTCCAGGGCGGCCGCGCCGTCGTACACGACGTCGACGGCCATGGCCTCCCGGCGCAGTCCGGTGGCCACCGCATCGGCGAGCAGTTGCTCGTCCTCGACGACGAGTACGCGCACGTCGCTTGTCCTTCCTCTGTCCACCCGCGTAGCGCCTCCTCGGCGCACGCGGGCAGGGTCTGTCGCGGGTTGAGTCTCCATCCTGCCCTTTTCGGCCATAAGTCGGCTGTAAGGCGGGTGCGGGGGCCGGGGAATGCCAGATTTTCTCGTGCGGTTGAGGTTTCCGTGGAAGGGAGCGGGGGGAGGACGGCTTTACACCCCGCGATCACGCTCTGCTTGTGCCGCACCACCATGCGGTATGTCACGGTCCGCTTCCGCAGGGCGGGCGTGGGTGTCCGGCACCGTCGCCGCCCAGTGCGGGCAGTGCTGGGCACCCTGGAGACGTGATCGCCCCTTCCGAACGGCACACCCCCGTGCCACCGACCCACGACCCAGGACGAGGGGGCGCAGCATGGACGCATTCACCGCAGGACTTCTGCAGCGCATAAGGGCGACCGAGTCCGACCTGACGATGGCTCGCGAGACCGGCGACGACTTCCTCGCTGAGGTCGAGCAGGCAGAGCTCGACGACCTGCACCGCCTTGCCGCCGAGCACGGCGTGCAGGTCGGCGCGTCACACGTCTGATCAGCTCGCACAAAAGCAGGCCCCGGCATCGATCCAGTGCCGGGGCCTGCTTTTTTGTCACCGCTGTTCTACTCGGTGTCAGCCGTGCTGGGTGATCACGCGCGCTCAGTCGTGCCAGGCGCCCAGTTCTTCCAGGCGGGCCTGGAGCGGTTCGAAGAGGCCGGGTGGGGCTGCGATGGTCAGGTCTGTCGAGAGGGGGTCTCCGGGGCGTCCGCCGGTCAGGGCTCCCGCCTCGCGGGCGATCAGGTCGCCGGCGGCGTAGTCCCAGGGGTTCAGGCCCCGCTCGTAGTACGCGTCCAGGCGGCCCGTCGCCACGTCGCACAGGTCGATCGCCGCCGAGCCGCCGCGGCGGATGTCCCGGACCTGGGGGATCAGGTGTCCGACCACCTCGGCCTGCCGGGCCCGGCGCTCGGCGACATAGCCGAAGCCGGTGCCGACGAGGGCCAGCCCGAAGGCGGGGGCGGGCCGCACGCGCGCGGGGCGGTCGTTCACGTACGCGCCCTGCCCCAGGACGGCCCGGTAGGTCTCCGCGCGCATCGGGGCGTGCACCACCCCGACGACGGCCTCACCGTCCTTGAGGGCCGCGATGGACACGGACCAACTCGGCAGTCCGTACAGGTAGTTGACCGTGCCGTCGATCGGGTCGATCACCCACTGGACGCCGCTGCTGCCCTCGACGCTGGCGCCCTCCTCGCCGAGCACCCCGTCGTCCGGCCTGCGGTCGGCCAGCAGACCGGTGATCAGCTTCTCGGACGCGATGTCCATCTCGGTGACGACGTCGACGGCACTGGACTTGGTGGCGGCCACGCCCAGGTCGTCCGGGCGGCCGTCACGCAGGAAGGCGCCCGCGCGGTGGGCCGCGTCGAGCGCGATCTCCAGCAGCTCGGCCTTCAGCTCGTCGTTCGCTGTGGCGGTCACGGTGCTCCTCATGCGTACGGGCTGTCGGCGCCCGCGGCTGCGGGCTTGGGGGCGCGGGCCGGGCAGCAGCCCACGGGACACAGGTTGTGGCTCGGGCCCAGGGCGCCGAGCGCGCAGGGCGTCACGTCCCGGGCGCTGTCCGCGGCGGCCCGCTCCAGGACCAGCTCGCGGATCGCGGCGGCGAACCGCGGGTCGGCGCCCACGGTGGCCGAGCGGCGGACCGGCAGTCCCAGCTCCTCGGCCTTCGCCGTGGCCTCCGTGTCGAGGTCGTAGAGGACCTCCATGTGGTCCGAGACGAACCCGATGGGTGCCATGACGACGGCCGGGACTCCGGCGCCGTGCAGCTCTTCCAGGTGGTCGCAGATGTCCGGCTCCAGCCACGGAATGTGCGGGGCGCCCGAGCGCGACTGGTAGACGAGCTGCCAGGGGTGGTCGATCCCGGTCCGCTCGCGCACGGCGTCGGCGACGAGCCGTGCGACGTCCAGGTGCTGCCTCACGTACGCCCCGCCGTCGCCGTGGTCCTCGACCGGGCCCGAGGTGTCCGCCGAGGCGTTCGGGATCGAGTGGGTCGTGAAGGCGAGGTGCGCTCCCGCGCGGACGTCCTCGGGAAGCTCCGCGAGGGACTTCAGAAGGCCCTCGATCATGGGCTCCAGGAAGCCGGGGTGGTTGAAGTAGTGCCGCAGCTTGTCGATGCGCGGCAGCTCCAGGCCATCCCCCTCCAGGGTGGCCAGGGCCCCGGCGAGGTCCTCGCGGTACTGCCGGCAGCCCGAGTACGAGGCGTACGCGCTCGTGGCGAGGACCAGGACCCGGCGGCGGCCGTCGGCGACCATCTCGCGCAGGGTGTCGGTCAGATACGGGCCCCAGTTCCGGTTGCCCCAGTACACCGGCAGGTCGAGCCCGTGCTCCGCGAAGTCCTTGCGGAGGGCGTCCAGCAGGGCGCGGTTCTGGTCGTTGATGGGGCTGACCCCGCCGAACAGGAAGTAGTGCTGTCCCACTTCCTTGAGGCGTTCCTTGGGGATTCCCCGTCCACGCGTCACGTTCTCCAGGAACGGGACCACGTCGTCGGGGCCCTCGGGGCCGCCGAACGAGAGCAGGAGCAGGGCGTCGTAGGGGGTGGCATCGAGCGCGTCTCGCATGCCTCGATCCTGCCACCCGGCTCCGACAGCGGGACAACGGCGGGGTGCCGGACCGGAGGCGGACAAGGTGATGGCCGACATCCGCGTATGGGTTAGGGTCACCTGACTCGTAAGCTGTATCAGCCGCATTCACGCCTTACCGGACCGCTCCCGGAGACCCCCGTGCCCAGCCCCTACCGCGCCCTGTTCGCAGCCCCCGGCTCCAAGGGCTTCACCACCGCGGGCCTCCTCGGCCGGATGCCGCTGTCGATGATGGGCATCGGCGTGGTCACGATGATCTCGCAGCTCACCGGGCGGTACGGGCTCGCGGGCGCGCTCTCGGCGACCATGGCGCTGTCCGCCGCGGTGTTCGGCCCGCAGATATCCCGCCTGGTGGACCGGCACGGGCAGCGGCGCGTGCTGCGCCCCGCCACACTGTTCGCGCTCGCCGCGTCCGCCGGGCTGCTGCCGGCCGCGCACTTCGGCTGGCCGGACTGGGTGCTGTTCCTCTGCTCGGCCGGCATCGGCTGCGTGCCGAGCATCGGCGCGATGACCCGGGCGCGCTGGGCCTATCTGTTCCGGGGCAAGCCCCAGCTGCACACCGCGTACGCCTTCGAGTCCGTCGTCGACGAGATCTGCTTCATCTTCGGGCCGATCATCTCCATCGGGCTGTCCACCGTCTGGTTCCCGGAGGCCGGGCCGCTGCTCGCGGCCTGCTTCCTGGCGGCCGGCGTCTTCTGGCTGACCTCCCAGCGCGCCACCGAACCCCCGCCGCATCCGCGCGAGCACCACACGGGCGGCTCGGCCCTGCGCTCGGCCGGACTGCAGGTCCTGGTGGCCACGTTCGTGGCGACGGGGGCGATCTTCGGGGCGGTCGACGTGGTCACCGTCGCCTTCGCCGACGAGCAGGGCCACAAGGGGGCCGCGAGCGTCGTCCTGGCCGTGTACGCGGCGGGCTCCTGTCTGGCGGGGGCCGTGTTCGGACTGCTGCGCCTCGGCGGAGCACCCGCCCGCAGGTGGGCGCTGGGCGTATGCACCATGGCCGTGAGTATGATCCCCCTCCTACTGGTCGGAAACTTGCCGTTCCTGGCCGTGGCGCTGTTCGTTGCGGGCCTGTCCATCGCGCCGACGATGATCACGACGATGGCCCTCGTCGAACTGCACGTACCTCGCGCGAAACTGACCGAAGGCATGACGTGGGTGAGCACCGGACTCATGGTCGGGGTCGCGCTCGGCTCCTCCCTGTCCGGCTGGGTGATCGACACGGCCGGGGCGCGGGCCGGGTACGGGGTTCCGGTCGCGGCCGGAGCAGTCGCGGTCGCGGTGGGATTCCTGGGGTATCGCCGGCTCAGCAGGCCGGTTCCGCAGCGGGAGGGGACCCATGAGCAGCACAGTGAGCGGGAAGAGCGGCACCTGGCGTAACTGGGCGGGGAACGTCACCGCCCGGCCGGCCCGGGAAGTCACTCCGGCGTCCGTCGAGGAACTCTCCGCCGCCGTGCGCCAGGCCGCGGAGGACGGGCTCAGGGTGAAGGCCGTCGGCACCGGTCACTCCTTCACGGCCGCCGCAGCCACCGACGGCGTGTTGATCCGCCCTCAACTGTTGACCGGGATCCGCAAGGTTGATCGTGAGGCAGGCACCGTCACCGTCGAGGCGGGCACCCCGCTCAAGCGTCTCAACCTGGCTCTCGCGCGCGAGGGACTGTCGCTCACGAACATGGGCGACATCATGGAGCAGACGGTCTCGGGGGCGGTCAGCACCGGGACGCACGGCACCGGCCGCGACTCCGCCTCGATAGCCGCCCAGATCACGGGACTTGAGCTGGTGACGGCCGACGGCTCGGTCCTCAGCTGCTCGGAGAAAGAGAACCCCGAGGTGTTCGCGGCGGCCCGCGTCGGCATCGGCGCCCTGGGGATCATCACCGCGATCACCTTCTCCGTAGAGCCCACTTTTCTTCTCACGGCCCGTGAGGAGCCGATGAGCTTCGACGAGGTGACGGGTTCCTTCGACGAACTGTTCGCGGAGAACGAGCACTTCGAGTTCTACTGGTTCCCGCACACCGGCAACTGCAACACCAAGCGCAACAACCGCAGCGCGGGCCCGGAGAGACCGGTCGGCACCGTGCGCGGCCTCTTCGAGGACGAGTTCCTCTCCAACGGCGTCTTCCAGGTGGCCAATTACGTGGGCCGGGCCGTGCCCGCCACGATCCCCTCGATCGCCAGGATCTCCAGCCGCGCCCTGTCCGCGCGCACCTACACCGACATTCCCTACAAGGTCTTCACTTCCCCGCGCCGGGTCCGCTTCACGGAGATGGAGTTCGCCGTCCCGCGCGAGGCGCTCGTCGAGACGCTGCGCGAACTGAAGGCCATGGTCGACCGTTCGCCACTGCGCATCAGCTTCCCGGTGGAGGTGCGTACGGCGCCCGCGGACGACATCACGCTCTCCACCGCGTCCGGCCGGGACACCGCGTACATCGCCGTCCACATGTTCCGGGGCACGCCGTACCAGGCGTACTTCAGCGCCGCCGAGCGGATCTTCACCGCGCACGAGGGGCGGCCGCACTGGGGCAAGGTGCACACGCGCGACGCGGAGTACTTCGCCGATGTCTACCCGCGCTTCGGCGAGTTCACCGAGCTGCGGGACCGGCTCGACCCTGAACGGCGGTTCGGGAACGACTACTTGCGCCGGGTGCTGGGCGAGTAGACGCGGACGTTTGCACGAGACTACGAGACGCCCGCGCGAGAAGAGGACGTACAGGCGAAACGATTAGTTCCGTTTGCGGTGATTCAGTGAAGCGCGCCACGCGCCATGGTCACCGGAACGTCGCCCCGGGTGGCCAACTCCCGTCCCCGGACAGAAGTTCGGCGGCGTGCCGATCCACGCAAGTGGCCCGAATGGAGTACTGTTGCGAGCCCTGGGTCCGGACACTCGCCAGGGCGTCCGGGGCCTTCCAGGACCGCCGGGAGGGGGCTCGTTGCACAGGGTGATGGAGTTCGTCACTTAGCGTTGCGAATAGGTAACCGTGCCATAACGGCGATCCCGGGCCACCGCCCGACACGCCGGGCAACTCGGCAAGGTTGTGGCAGGCTGCACCCGGGCAGGCCACACTCGACTAGCGGAAGCAGCGACGCACGTGACGTCGGCAGGCACCACCCGGGAGGTCCCCATGCCCGAACTGCGTGTCGTGGCCGTCTCTAACGACGGCACACGGCTGGTGCTGAAGGCTGCGGACAGCACGGAGTACACGCTTCCGATCGATGAGCGTCTGCGCGCCGCTGTACGCGGCGACCGTCCCCGCCTCGGCCAGATCGAGATCGAGGTGGAGAGCCATCTCCGCCCCCGAGACATCCAGGCACGTATACGTGCGGGAGCGTCCGCCGAAGAGGTGGCCCAGCTCGCCGGTATCCCCGTCGACCGGGTGCGTCGCTTCGAAGGACCCGTACTCGCCGAGCGTGCCTTCATGGCGGAGCGTGCCCGGAAGACCCCTGTCCGCCGTCCTGGCGAAACCACCGGTCCCCAACTCGGCGAGGCGGTGCAGGAGCGGCTCACGCTGCGCGGCGCCGACAAGGAGACCGTCCAGTGGGACTCCTGGCGCCGTGACGACGGCACCTGGGAAGTCCTGCTGGTCTACCGGGTGGCGGGCGAACCGCACGCGGCGAGCTGGACGTACGACCCGCCCCGGCGGCTCGTCCAGGCCGTGGACGACGAGGCGCGCTCGCTGATCGGCGAGTCCGACGACCTCGCCGCGGCCGAGCCCAGCTTCCCGTTCGTGCCGCGCATCGCCCGGCTGCCGCGCGACCGTCCGATGGACCGTGCCCTGGACCGGCAGACGGAGCGGCCGAGCCTGCCCTCGCCGTCGCCCGAGCCGGACCTGGAGGAGACCGCCAGCGAGCGCGATTCGCTGACCAGCCTCCTGGAGGCGGTGCCCAGCTTCCGCGGCGACATGGTGGTGCCCGAGCGTCCGTCGACGGCTCCCGTGCCCGCCGCCTCGACGACCTCCACCACGGAGCGTCCCGAGGTGGAGGAACCGCTCGACGCGGAGCCCGAGGCGGAGGAGCCCCCGGCTCCCGCGGCCTCGGCGGGTTCCGCGTACGCGGACGTGCTCATGCCGCGCTCGGTGGCCAGTCACCGCGACCGGCTGATCGGTGCGACCGACCGGCAGGCCGAGGCGGACGGGGTGCGTCCGGGACGCAGAGCGGCCGTACCGAGCTGGGACGAGATCGTCTTCGGGACACGCAGGAAGAAGCAGGACTAGGACATGCCGGAAAGGGCTCGCACCACCTTGGTGCGAGCCCTTTCCGCTGCCGTGCGCCGTTCCCCCATGGAGCTGCTGCTACTGCGGGTCCGGACCCGTCGCCACCGGGCGGTTGTCGTCCTGGGACCACTCCGACCAGGAACCCACGTACAGCGCGGCCGGGATGCCCGCGACCGTGAGCGCGAGGACCTCGTGCGCGCCGGAGACGCCCGAGCCGCAGTAGACGCCGACCTCGGAAGTGCCGGTCGCGCCCAGCGACTTGAAGTGGTCGGCGAGGTCCGCGGCGGGGCGGAACTGGCCGGATTCGGCCACGTTCTCCGTGGTGGGCGCGGAGACCGCCCCGGGGATGTGCCCGCCGACGCGGTCGATGGGCTCGACGTCGCCCCGGTAGCGCTCGGCGGCCCGCGCGTCCAGGAGCAGACCGGTACGGGCCAACGCCGCGGCGCCGTCGGCGTCGAGGAGGGACAGCGCGCCGGGGGCCGGTTCGAAGGTGCCGGCGGAGGGCGAGGGGCTGCCGGACTCGACCGGGCCGCTCCAGGCCGCGAGGCCGCCGTCAAGCACACGCACCGACGGATGACCCGTCCAGCGCAGCAGCCACCAGGCGCGCGCGGCGGCCCAGCCGAGCCCTCCGTCGTACACGACCACGTCCCGGTTCTCGGACACACCGGCCGCCCGCACGGCCGCTCCGAAGACCTCCATGTCGGGCAGCGGATGGCGGCCCGCCGCTCCGGCGGGGGCGGCGAGTTCCGAGTCCAGGTCCACGTAGACGGCCCCCGGAATGTGCGCCTCCTCGTAGGCGGAGCGCAGGTTCGGGCCGCCCAGCTGCCAGCGGACGTCCAGGACGACCGGCGGATTCGGACCCGCCAGGTCGCTCGCGAGTTCGGGTGCGGAGATGATGGCGTTCATGGCCACCATCCTTGCGCACGGGGTGGCCGCATCGTCCAGCTCCGGCTACTCTGCTCGGCCGGGCCGCCCCGACCACTCGGCGTGCGGACCCGGCCACACGCTGTATGCCTGATGGACATCAGCAGGCAATGGCGGGGAAACGGATGGGAACCAGCAATTCGGGCATCCTCCCGCCATGGGCCACCCGGCCGGGGCGCGCCGTCCCCCTGGTGGTGCGAACATCGGCACCGGGCGCGGAATGCGCACGGCGGCGGAACACGCGGTTCGGTAGTGGAAGTGAAGCGGCCCCACGAGGCGCCGAGGAGAGGGTGACGATGACCGAGGCACGGGGGTCGGCCGGCCTGAACGGCAGTGCGTACACGCCCGGCACACCCTGCTGGGTGAGCCTGATGGTGCACGGGATGGCCGCGACCCAGGAGTTCTACGGGGACCTGTTCGGCTGGGAGTTCCAGCCCGGCCCGCAGCACCTCGGCTCGTACGTGCGGGCGCAGCTCGACGGTCAGGAGGTGGCGGGTATCGGCCAGCTTCCGCCCGACCGTCATCTGCCCATCGCCTGGACGCCCTACTTCGCCTCGGACGACGTGGACCTGACGGCGGAGACGGTCCGGCACTGCGGCGGCACGGTCGGCGTCGGCCCGCTCGACGCGGAGGACGCCGGGCGACTCGCGATCGCCTCGGACCCGGCGGGTGCCGTGTTCGGCGTCTGGCAGGCCGCCGCCCATCTCGGCACGGGCATCACCGAAGTCCCGGGCACTCCCACCTGGAACGAGCTGATGACCCGCGACTCCTCCGGCGTCGCCAAGTTCTACGAGACGGTCTTCGGTTTCGAGCAGGAGCCCGTCGTCTCCGCCGACTTCGACTACATCACCCTGCACATCAAGGGGCGCCCGGTGGCGGGCATCCACGGCGTCGGCAACTCCCTGCCCCGCGACCGGGGATCCCATTGGATGACGTACTTCGAGGTCGCGGACGTGGACGCGTCGCTCGCCCATCTGCTCGACCTGGGCGGCCATGTCCTCAAGCCCGCCCGGAACACCCCGCACGGCCGGATCGCCACGGTGGCGGACCCGGAGGGGGCGGTGTTCTCGGTGGTGCGGACGACTCACTGAGGGGAGCCACGGCGCCCTTCAGGGTCCCCTCACGGACAGGCGGGCCCCTGCCGGGCAGGCAGGCCCTCAGGTCCGGGACACCGCGTCCACCGGCAGCACGTCCGGGGAGAGCACGCCCGCGCGGGCGCTGGCCGCGGTCGTCCGGCGGCTGTGATGCCTGCGGCACAGGACCTCGTAGCCGATGTCCTCCGACTGGTCGACGTCACCGACGACGACCTGGGCACCCTCGACGACCATCCGGCCGCCTATGGTGCGGGCGTTGTGGGTGGCGCGGGCGCCGCACCAGCAGAGTGCCTCGACCTGGAGGACCTCGACCCGGTCGGCGAGTTCGACGAGGCGCTGGGAGCCGGGGAAGAGCTTGGAGCGGAAGTCCGTCGTGATGCCGAAGGCGAAGACGTCGATGCCCAGGTCGTCGACCACCCGGGCCAGTTGGTCGATCTGCTCGGGGGCGAGGAACTGCGCCTCGTCCGCGATGACGTAGTCCGCGCGGCCGCCCTTCGAGAGGTGGTCGACGACGTACGCGTACACGTCCTGGTCGTCCTCGACCTCCACCGCGTCCGTGACCAGGCCGAGGCGGGAGGACAGCTTGCCCTCGCCCGCGCGGTCGTCGCGGGTGAAGATCATGCCCTGCAGGCCGCGGGCCGAGCGGTTGTGCTCGATCTGGAGAGCCAGTGTCGACTTCCCGCAGTCCATGGTTCCGGAGAAGAACACCAGCTCGGGCATGGGGAGTTGAGCACCTTTCGGCATGAGGGGTTCGCTGGGCGGGCGGGCAGGGTCAGGAACGTACTTCCAGGAGCGGGATGTGCTGCTCGACCGGTGTCATCGAGCCGTGGTTGCCGACCATCGCCGACTCCTTCGGCTCCCGCTCGGACGCGATGATCAGCACGTCGTCGCGGGCGGCCGCGACCACGTCACCGATGCGCTCGTACACCCGCTCGTCGATGTGGGGGCCGAACCAGCCCGCCGCGATCGCCTCGTCCCGCGAGGCCACCCAGAACTGCTCGCCGAGCACCTCGCGCCAGCAGGTCAGGACGTCCGACTCGGCGCCCGGGACCGCGTAGACGTGCCGGGCGCGGCCCTCGCCGCCGAGGAGGGCGACTCCGGCGCGCAGCTCCCAGTCCTCGTCGAAGTCGATGCGGTGCTGCTCGTCGAAGGGGATGTCGATCATCCCGTGGTCCGCGGTGACGTACAGGGCGGTGCGTGGGGGCAGTTGCTCGGCCAGGCGCTGGACCAGCCGGTCCACGTACATGAGTTGTCCGCGCCAGGGGTCCGAGTCGACGCCGAAGCGGTGGCCCTTGCCGTCCACCTCCGCGTAGTACGTGTAGACCAGCGAGCGGTCCCCGGCGGCCAGTTGCTCGGCCGCGAGGTCCATGCGGTCCTCGCCGGTCAGCCGCCCGTGGAACGTGCCGCCGCTGAGGGCGACCTTGGTCAGCGGGGTGTTCTGGAAGTGCGGTGACGACACCTGGGCGGTGTGCACACCCGCCGCGTCGGCAAGCTGGAACAGGGTGGGGTACGGCTGCCACTTGCCCGGCTGCGTCCACGGCTGCCAGCGGAGCTGGTTCATCAGTTCGCCGGTCTCCGGGTTGCGCGCGGTGTAGCCGGGCAGTCCGTGCGCGCCCGGCGGCAGGCCCGTACCGACCGAGGCCAGGGAGGTCGCGGTGGTCGCGGGGTAGCCCGCTGTGATCGGGCGGCCGGTGCCGCCGCGGGAGCTGCCGAGGAGCGAGGTCATGAACGGGGCCTCGTCCGGATGCGTCCTCAGCTGCTCCCAGCCGAGGCCGTCGATCAGGAAGACGCAGTTCCGGTCGGCCGGGCTCAGTTCCGTGAGCGAGGCGGTGACGTCCGGGACGTCCATGCCCGCGGCCAGTGTGGGCAGCAGGTCGGCGAGCGAACCGGCCCCGTACTCGGGTACGGGAGCGGAGTCGAGGGAGAGCGGTTCCGGGTGGTCCCAGACTTGCTGGGACATCAGCGGGTGACGTCCGCGGTCGCCTCGGAGAGCGACTGCGCGAAGGCGAGGGTCTGCCGCACGGCGTCCGGACCGTCCCCGGCCTCGCTGACGCGCAGGCTCAGGTCGTCGGCCGTCGAACTGCCCGTGTACCCGTGGTCCGCCTCGCAGTTGGGGTCGCCGCAGGCGGCCGGCTCCAGGTCGATACGGGCGACCGCGCCCCAGCCGATGGTGAGGACGACCTCGCGCGGCAGCGTCCCCGGAACGTACTTCTCCGGATTGGCGACGACGCGGCTGAGAACCACCGACGAGATCCGGCCAAGCTTCACGGATTCGGTCGACGTGGTCGCGTACGGCGTCGGGGACGTGCTGTCCGCCGCCTGTTCGTCGGTGTGGCTCACGATGAAACGGTTTCCCGTGAGGACGAGCACCGTCACGTGCCGACGCACCTCGTTGGCGTCGAACGTCGTCTCCTGATGGACCAGGTACGACCGGATGGGCTCGCCGCCCACAGCGGCCTCCACAGCCTCGGCCACGAGGGCCGGGTAGTAGCCGCTGCGCTCGATCGCCGCTCGCAGCCCCTGGGTCGTCGTACTGGTCTTGGCCATGACGTCCATCCTACGGGGGCGCACTGACTGCGAGGCACCGCTCAGTACACAGGAAGCGTGCGCGGACCGAGGTCGTTGCGGACGGGCGGCGGCGCGAGCCGCACGGAGGCGCCGAGCACGCTCAGCCCGTTCGGGGCCACGACGACGGGCTCCAGGGACACGGAGACGACCTCGGGGTGGTCGTCGACAAGGCGTGACAGGCGCAGCAGCAGTTCCTCCAGGGCCACGACGTCCGCCGGCGCGGAGCCCCGCCAGCCGAAGAGGAGCGGTGCGGTCCGGATCGACCGGACCAGCGAGGCCGCGTCCCGGTCGGTGACCGGAATCAGCCGGTGCGCGGTGTCTCCGAGCAGCTCCGACGGGGCCCCGGCGAGCCCGAAGGAGAGCACCGCTCCGGCCGCCGGGTCTATGACGGCTCGTACGACCGTGTCGACGCCGCGCGGCGCCATCGCCTGCACCACCGGGCGCAGCTCCTCGGGCGTCCCGAAGAGGCTGGTCAACTCGGCGTACGCCCTGCGCAGTTGCTCCTCGTCCGCCAGATCCAGCCGTACGCCGCCGAGGTCGGCGCGGTGGCGCAGGTGGGGGGCGGTGGTCTTGAGCGCCACGGGGTAGCCGAGGCGCTCCGCGGCGGCGACGGCCTCGTCGGGTGTCGGCGCGGGCAGGGCACGGCGGACGTCGATGCCGTACCGCCCGAGCAGGGCGCAGGTGTCGTCGGGGCCGAGGGTGAGGCCGCCCATGCCACCGTCGCCGAGCAGGCCGTCGATCTGTTCGGCCGCTCCCTTCTCGTCGATGTCCTCGTACTCGGGGACGCGACCGGGGTCGGCGGCCTCGCGCCGCCACTGGCCGTACCTCACGGCCTCGGCGAGGGCGCGGACGGCCCGCTCGGCGGCGGGGTAGGCGGGGATGAGGCGGGAGTCGGCCTCGGCCTCGGGGACTTCCGCCACCGCCGGCGGGCGGTCCGCCGGGCGGATGGGGTGGTTGCTGCCCGCGAACGGAGGCGCGGGGCG
>NZ_JAPWHT010000234.1:0-16097 GCF_027270795.1 Streptomyces sp. ActVer | reverse complement strand
CGCGGCAGCCGCCCGGACCAAGCTCGTCAGCATGGGGCCACAACGGCGCGGTCGCCGGCTGGCCGCGCTCGCTCGCCCCGCTCACCCGGACGCTGCCGGCCGAGGACCTGCTGTCGATGGAGGCGCGCTGCGACTCGGCGCTCGTCTGGGCACTGGTCCTGAACCGGCTGCGCGGCGGCGACGAGGAGGGTCAGGCGCTCGCCGACACGGTCCTCGACGTCGCGGCGGCGGCCCCCGGTTCACGGCTCAACCTCCTGCTCACCAACGGCGAGGTGATCGCCGCCACCGCCTGGGGCGACACGCTCTGGTATCTGACCGAGCCCGGCCGGCGCACGGTCGTGGCGTCCGAGCCCTACGACGACGATCCGCACTGGCAGGAGGTGCCGGACCGCACCCTGCTGGCCGCGAGCCGCACCGACGTCCTGCTCACCCCGCTCAAGGACGTGGAAGAACACCTGGCATCCGCCCCACCCAAGGAGCCCAGTACGTGAGTCCGTTCCTCGTCACCCGCACCCTGCCCGAGGACGCCACCGACGCCGCCCTGCGCGCCGACGTCCTGCACGGCCTGACCCGCACACCCAAGACGCTTCCGCCGAAGTGGTTCTACGACGCGCACGGCAGCGAGCTCTTCGAGAAGATCACCGAACTGCCCGAGTACTACCCGACGCGGGCCGAGCGCGAGATCCTCGTCGCCCGGGCCGCCGAGATCGCCGAGGCGACCGGCGCGCGCACGCTCGTCGAACTGGGCTCCGGGTCGTCCGACAAGACCCGTCACCTGCTCGACGCCATGCCTGGCCTGCACACGTACGTGCCGGTCGACGTGAGCGAGAGCGCGCTCACCCAGGCCGGTCAGGCGCTGATCGCGGAGCGTCCCTCGCTCGATGTGCACGCGCTCATCGCCGACTTCACCGGCGGTCTGGCGCTGCCCGGCACTCCCGGTCCGCGGCTCGTCGCGTTCCTGGGCGGCACGATCGGCAATCTGCTGCCCGCCGAACGCGCCGCGTTCCTGGCGTCCGTACGCTCGCTGCTGTCGCCCGGCGACGCCCTGCTGCTCGGCACCGACCTGGTCAAGGACGAGTCGGTCCTCGTCGCCGCCTACGACGACGCGGCCGGGGTGACGGCCGCGTTCAACAAGAACGTGCTGACCGTGGTCGACCGCGAACTCGGCGCCGACTTCGACCCCGACGAGTTCACCCATGTCGCCCTCTGGGACGCCGATCAGGAGTGGATCGAGATGCGGCTGCGCGCCCGTTCGGCGCTCACCGTGAAGATCCCCGCGCTCGACCTCGCCGTGGACTTCGCGGAGGGCGAGGAGATGCGCACCGAGGTGTCGGCGAAGTTCCGCGAGGACGGCGTACGCACGGAACTGGCGGCGGCCGGACTGGACCTCACCCACTGGTGGACGGACGCACAGGGGAGGTTCGCGCTGTCGCTGAGCACGGCCCGGTGACCCGCACCGGGCGGGAACCCGTACGGACCCATGTCCCTCGGGCCTACATCTCGCGGTCCCCCGCCTCGTGCGGCACCGTGGAATGACGCGTGGCACACAGGCCACGGCGGAGAGGAGCACCCGCATGTCCGACCACACCTACCGGATCACCGAGATCGTCGGCAGCTCGCACGAGGGCGTCGACGAGGCGATCCGCAACGGCATCTCCCGGGCCTCGCAGACCCTGCGCAACCTCGACTGGTTCGAGGTCACCCAGGTCCGCGGCCAGATCGAGGACGGGCAGATCAAGCACTACCAGGTCGGCCTGAAGGTCGGCTTCCGCCTGGAGGACGCGGACTGACCTCTGCGGATCCCCACCGCCGCGGCGAGCGGGAGGGGCGAACCCCTCAGGTCCGCCCCTCCCGCTCCTGCGCCACCTTCAACGCCTCGGACGCGGCTGCCCAGCGCGCCCGTACGACGCTGAAGCCGGCCCGCTCGGCGTCCTCGCACACGAGCTCGTCGTCGTCCACGAGCACCCGGATCTCACGGCCTTGGGCCAGCCCGCGGAGGATCTCCAGCTTGGTGCGCCGAGCGGGCCTGCGGTCGTCGTTGCGCCTCATCCGGATGCGGCCCTCGGGCAGGCCCTGGGCCGCGAGCCAGGCCTCCGTGTCCTTGCGGCAGCGCTCGGGCCGCCCGGTCAGATAGAGGATCTCGCACTCCCGCGCGTGCTCCAGCGCGAGGGCGACCCCCTCCGCGAGCGGCGGATCGTCCGGCGCCGCCGCGAAGAAGGCGTCCCAGTCACGCGGCTTGCGCTCCAGGAACTTCTGCCGGTGCGCGGTGTCGGCGAGGGTGCCGTCGAGGTCGAATACGGCGAGGGGCCTGCGCCCGCCGGCACCTCCGCGCGCGTCGGATCCGGGGCGTGGCCTGCTGGTGTTCGTCACTCGGCCCACCCTAGAGGGGACCGACGGGCGCGAGACGAGCGCCGCTTCCCGCGCGGGCCGAGGCAGAGGACCACCACGGCACGTACCTCGCTACGGCACGGACTCCGTCTCCGAGTCCGTCTCGGCCTGCTGTTTCTTCGAGGCCCGCAGGCTGGTGAAGGTCGTCACCGCGAGCACCAGGACGATGAAGCCGAGCGAGAACGGGATGCTGATCTCCGGGACGTGCACCCCCGACTCGTGCAGGGCGTGCAGCACCAGCTTGACGCCGATGAAGCCGAGGATGATCGAGAGCCCGTACGAGAGATGCACGAGCCTCTTGAGCAGGCCGCCGATCAGGAAGTACAGCTGCCGCAGGCCCATCAGGGCGAAGGCGTTCGCGGTGAAGACGATGTACGGCTCCTCGGTGAGGCCGTAGATGGCCGGGATGGAGTCCAGGGCGAACAGGACGTCCGTGGAGCCGATCGCCAGCATGACCACCATCATCGGGGTCATCACCCGCCTGCCGTTCTGCTCGACCCACAGCTTGGTGCCGTGGTAGCGGTCGGCCACGCCGAAGCGCCGCTCAACGGACTTGAGCAGCTTGTTCTCCTCGTACTCCTCCTCGCCGTGGCCCTTCCGGGCGTCCTGGACCAGCTTCCAGGCGGTCCAGATCAGGAACGCGCCGAAGATGTAGAAGACCCAGGAGAACGTCGAGATGATCGCGGCGCCGGCGGCGATGAAGATCGTGCGCAGCACCAGGGCCACCAGCACGCCGACCATCAGCACCCGCTGCTGGTACTGGGCCGGCACCGAGAACTTCGCCATGATCAGGACGAAGACGAAGAGGTTGTCGACGCTGAGCGACTTCTCCGTGATGTAGCCGGCGAAGAACTCGCCCGCGGGCCCGCCTCCGTAGACCACCAGCAGTCCGATCCCGAACGCCACCGCGAGGGCGACCCAGACCGCGCTCCAGATGCCGGCCTCCTTGAGGGAGACCTCATGGGGTTTGCGGCCGATGAAGAAGTCGACGGCGATGAGCGCGCAGAGCACTGCGACAGACAGCGCCCACACGCCAAGGGAGACGTTCACTGTTCCTCCGGAGCTGATGGTGCGAACTGACAGCGTTGTCAGACATCGGGAGCAAAACCACCCCCAGAAGGTAAACAAACGCCTACGTCCGGGCTACGCACCGCACCGTGTCGGCGTATCCGGCGTATCCGGTGTTCAGGACGCGGTGGCCTCGCGCCACAGGCTCCACGCGAGTCCGAGGCCGGCGAGGGCGATCGCGATGCGGAGCGGGGCCTCGGGCAGGCGTCGTACGACCGCGGGTCCCATCCACGCTCCTACGAAGCAGCCCAGACCGAGCGTGAGGGCCGCGCTCCAGTCGACCGGGGCGAGGAACGCGTAGGCGACGGCGGCGGTGACGTTGGCCGCGCCGGTGGCGATGTTCTTGACGGCGTTGGTCACCCGCAGGGGCTCCGTCGCGGACAGGGAGAGGACGGCCAGCATGAGGACGCCTGCCGCGGCGCCGAAGTAGCCGCCGTACAGGCCGACCAGGAGGACGGCACAGGCCAGTGGAAGCCTCGGCAGGGAGCCCTGATCGGGACTGAATCTCGCGGTCAGCCGGCGCAGGGGTTCGCGGGCCAGGATCAGGACCGAGCCGAGGGCTATGAGCCACGGGACGACGAGTTCGAACGTCGAGGACGGGGTGCCGAGGAGGAGAGCCGCGCCGATTGCGCCGCCCAGGGCCGCCGTGATGGCCAGGGGGACGAGTCGGGTGCGCTGGCCTCGGAGTTCCTCGCGGGAGCCGACCGCGGATCCGACCGTGTTGGAGAAGAGAGCGACTGTGTTGGTGACGTTGGCCGCCACGGGCGGGAGGCCTGCGGCCAGGAGGGCGGGGTAGCTGAACAGGGAGGCCAGGCCGGCTATCGAGCCGGCCAGTCCGGAGGCTATGCCTGCGGCCAGGAGGAGGAGTGCGGCGCCGGGGGTTGAGTGGCCGGCGATCAGCGCTTGCACGTTGGCCTCTTGTCTTCGCGGGTGCGGGGGCTTCTGGCGTGCCAAGGGGTTGCGTGGCGTTGGCGTTGGCGTTGGCGTTCCATATTAGAGACGCCGTCTGCATATACAGACGGCGGGGCTCTTCTTCGCGTTGGCATCCCGGGGGCTCGCGGCTTTTTCGCCCCCGCCGCCCCTACCCATTCCCGTCACTTACTCAGGGGCTCCACCCCCGAACCCCCGTATCGCGCTGAACGCGCTCGTCCTCAAACGCCGGACGGGCTGGGTGGGTCGGTGGGGAGTCGGCCCGAACGGCCTCGTCCTCACACGCCGGACGAGCTGGATGATGCAGACCCTGCTGAGAGGACCCGCATTTCAGGGGCGCGGGGAACTGCGCGACCAGCCACACACCACCCGCACCCAACACCGGACGAGCAACCCTTCACATCAGCCTCTCCGGCGTGGCGACTTGAGGCAGGTGGTCTCGCCTCAGCCCGCGAACTCCGCCAGCGGCACCCCCGGCGGCATGTTGTAAGGAGTCACCACCTGGATTGCCGACGGCAGGAAGGGGCCCTCGTCCGGGAGGGCCTTGTGGGCTCTCATGATGGTTTGGCAGGCCCGGCGCATGTCCTGGCGCAGGTCGTGGTGGAGGACGGCGGAGAGGCGGCGTTCGCGCAGGAAGCGGGTGTTGTCGTGGTCCAGGTCGTGGGCGATGAAGACCGCGCACTCCCGGCCGAGGGTGTCGAACGCGTCGAGGGTCGCGGCGTTGCCGCCGCCCGCGGAGTAGACGGCGATGACGTCCTCGTCCCGCTTGAGGGCCTCCAGGACGAGGTCCCGCTGGGTGGCGTCCAGGCCGTCGCTGTCGGTGACCTCCACCAGGGAACGCCCGGGCTGCGCGATCCGCATCGCGCTGCGGAAGCCCATCTCGCGCTCCTCCTCACCGCGGAAGGAGCCCCGGCTGATCGTGGCGAGCACGTTGCCGGGCCGGTCGCCGAGCCACTGTCCGATGAGGTAGGCGGCGGTGGCGCCCGCGGCCCGGTTGTCGATTCCCACGTACGCCATGCGCGCGCTGCTGGGCAGGTCGCTGACCAGTGTGACGACGGGGATGCCGGTCGCGACCAGCCGGCTGACGGCCGCGCCGATCTCCGGCAGGTCGGGGGCCTTGAGGATCACGCCCTGCGAACCGCGTTTCGCGATCTTGTCCATGGTCGTGATCAGGTCCGAGGCGGGACAGGCCTCCCGGAAGTGGAAGCGCGATCGCACCACGGCGGGGTGCAGGGACGGCAGTTCGGCCTCCAGAGCGTCCCGTACCGCGGTGGAGAACCGCTCCGGCGTCTGCATCACGATGTCGATCATGAACGTGCGTCCGCCGATGCGCACCTGGGTCCGCTGACGGTCCAGATCCTTGATCGCCTGGCGCACCTCCATGACGGTGCTTTCCCGTACGCCGCCCCGGTCGTTGAGGACCCGGTCGACCGTAGCCTCGCTCAGACCGGCCTGGCGGGCGATCTCTCTGATCGGATACGGATGTCGCATGGCGGTCCCCGAAAGCTGAATGATGGACTTTTGATGGGTCTCTGCGGATTGAATGACGGGCTCTGGTTCACAACACTGGCAGAAAAGCACGCATGGCGAAAGGACCCGGGATGTCCCCCAAGGAAGCGGGAGCACCGACTTGGCTGAGCGAGGACGACTGCGATCTCGACGCGTTCCGCTCGCTGGTCGAGCAGAGCACCGAGCCGCAGCCGTATCCCACGGCCGAGCGGATCGAGCAGAACGTCCTGGTCTACGTCAGTGACCGGATCCGCGAGCTCGCGGTCACCCCGCAGGGGCGCCGGGAGGTGCAGGCCGAGCTGGTGCGGGCCCTGCTGGACGGGCCCGGAGTCGTGGTCCTCAAGGGGGCGTTCACGGACCCGGCCGTCGTGGACGCGGCCTCCGGTGCCTTCAACTCGCTGATCGAGGAGGAACGTTCGAGCGGCACGGCCCGCGGTGACCACTTCGCCAGGCCCGGCGCCAACGACCGGGTGTGGAACGCCCTGGACAAGGTGGCCGTGCGCGCGCCGGAGGTGTTCGCGGACTACTACGCCAACGACATGCTGGCCCTGGCCTCCGAGGCCTGGCTCGGCCCCGCCTACCAGGTGACCTCGCAGATCAACGTGGTCAACCCTGGCGGCGCGGCGCAGAGTGTGCACCGCGACTACCACCTGGGCTTCCTGAGCAACGACGTCGCCGCCGCGTACCCCGCGCACGTCCACCGCCTCTCCCCCGTGCTGACGCTCCAGGGCGCGGTCGCGCACTGCGACATGCCGGTGGAGTCCGGGCCCACGCTGTACCTGCCGCACTCGCAGAAGTACGAGCCCGGCTATCTGGCCTGGCGGCGCCCGGAGTTCATCGCGTACTTCGAGGAGCATCACGTCCAGCTCCCGTTGGAGAAGGGCGACGCGGTGTTCTTCAACCCGGCGCTCTTCCACGCCGCCGGACACAACCGCTCGGCGGACATCAAGCGCATGGCCAACCTGCTGCAGATCTCCTCCGCCTTCGGCCGCGCCATGGAGTCCGTGGACCGGGAGGCCATGGCCGCCGCCCTGTTCCCGGTGCTGCTGCGCCGCAAGGAGGAGGGCGCCCCGGAGGGCTGGCTGCGCCGCGTGGTCGCCGCCACCGCCGAGGGCTACCCCTTCCCCACCAACCTGGACCTCGACCCGCCGGTCGACGGTCTCGCTCCGCCCTCCCAGGCGGACACCCTCTGGCAGGCAGTCGCCGAAGGCTGGGCCCCGGCCCGGCTCCGCCAGGAACTACAGGCGGGCGCCAAGCGCCGCCGGAGCTGAAGGAGAACAACCCACTCATGGGACTGCTTGAGGACAAGGTCGTCCTCGTCAACGGCGGCAGCCAGGGCGTCGGCGCGGGAATCGTCCGGGCTGCCGTACGCGAAGGCGCGACCGTCGTCTTCACCGGACGCCGGGCCGACGTCGGCGAGAAACTCGCCGCGGACACCGGCGCCCGCTTCGTACGCGCGGACCTGTCGGAGGCCGCTCAGGCGCGCGACAGCGTCGTACAGACGGTGGACGCACACGGACGCGTCGACTGCCTGGTCAACGCGGCGGGGCTGACGTCACGCGGTTCGCTCCTGGACACCACGCCGGAGTTGTTCGACGCGCACATCGCGATCAATCTGCGGGCGCCGTTCTTCGCGATGCAGGCGGCGGTGGCGGACATGGTGGCGCGCAAGGCCCCCGGCACGGTCGTCAACGTCATCTCCACCGCCGAACACGGCGGACAGCCCTTCCTCGCCCCGTACGTCGCGGCGAAGGCCGGGCTCGCGGGGCTGACCCGCAACGCGGCCCACGCACACCGCTGGGACCGCGTCCGTATCAACGGCCTCAACATCGGCTGGACCGACACCGAGGGCGAGGACGCCACCCAGCGTGCCTTCCACGGTGCGGGCGACGACTGGCTGGAGAAGGCCGCCGCGTCCCAGCCGATGGGCAAGATCGGGCAGGTCGACGAGATCGCCGATCTCGTCGTCTTCCTGCTCTCCGACCGCAGCGGTGTGGTGACCGGCTCGGTCATCGACTGGGACCAGATCGTCTTCGGCGGACTCGACTGAACCGCCCCCTGGGCTGAAGGAGCACGATTCTCATGCGTATTGGCATCATGGGGCTGGGCCGGATCGGCGCGTTCCACGCGGAAACCCTGGCAGGACTCGAGGCGGTGGACTCGCTGGTGGTCACCGATCCGGTGGCCGCGTCCGCGTCCTCCGCCGCGGAGCGGTTCGGGGCCACGGCGGTGGACTCCCCCGACGCGGTGCTGGCCGCCGGTGTGGACGGAGTGGTGATCGCCGCCGCGACCGACGCGCACCCCGAACTCATTCTCGCCGCCGTCAAGGCGGGCATCCCGGTCTTCTGCGAGAAGCCCGTGGCCCGCGGCGTCGAGGAGAGCCTCGACGTACTGCGTGCGGTGGAGGACGGCGGGGTCGAGGTGCACATCGGCTACAACCGGCGCTTCGACGCCGGCTGTGTCGCCGCGCGCCAGGCCGTGGTGAACGGCGAACTCGGACTGCTGCACACCGTACGGTCCACCACTCTGGACCCCGCCCCGCCGCCCGCCGCGTACGCGGCCGTCTCCGGCGGCATCTTCCGCGACTGCAGCGTGCACGACTTCGACATCGTGCGCTGGGTGACCGGCCGCGAGGTCGTCGAGGTGTACGCGACCGGCGGCAACCGGGGCGCCGACTACATCGCGGCGGCGGGCGACGTGGACACCGCCTCCGCGCTGCTCACCTTCGACGACGGTACGATCGGCGTCATCTCCAACTCCCGGCACAACGCCCGCGGTTACGACGTCCGCCTGGAGGTGCACGGCATGAAGGACAGCATCGCCGTGGGCCTGGAGGACAAGCTGCCGCTACGGTCCGTCGAGCCGGGGGTCACCTTCCCCGCCGGCCCCCCGCACCACTTCTTCATGGACCGCTTCGCCGACGCCTACCGCGCCGAACTCACCGCGTTCACCGAGGTCGTGGCGGGCTCCCGACCCTCCCCCTGCACCGTGGCCGACGCCCTCGAAGCGAGCTGGATCGCCGAGGCGTGCACGCTGTCGCTGCACGAGCACCGGCCCGTACGACTGGAAGAGGTGCGCAAGGCATGACGGACGAACCACTACGGATCGGCGTTCTCGGCGCCGCCCGGATCGCCGAGCTCTCGATCGTCGGCCCTGCACGTGTGACCGGCCACCGCCTCGTCGCGGTGGCCGCCCGCGACCGGTCCCGCGCCGAGGAGTTCGCCGCCGAGCACGATGTCGAACGGGTCCTGGACTCGTACGCCGACGTGATCGCCGACCCCGAGGTCGAGGTCGTCTACAACCCGCTCGCCAACGGTCTGCACGGGCCCTGGAACCTCGCCGCCCTCGCCGCGGACAAGCACGTGCTGACCGAGAAGCCCTCCGCGAGCAGCGCGGAGGAGGCCATCGAGGTCCGGGACGCCGTCGCGAAGGCGGGCACGGCATTCATGGAGGGCTTCCACTACCTGTTCCACCCGGTCACCCGACGCCTGCACGAACTGCTGGACAGCGGGGAACTCGGCGAACTCCGGCATGTGGAAACCGCGATGCTCATGCCGGCGCCCGAGGACACCGACGTGCGCTGGTCGTTTCCGCTGGCGGGCGGCGCCCTGATGGACCTGGGCTGCTACAGCCTGCACGCCCAGCGGGTGCTCGCTCCCTGGGCGGGTGGCGCACCGCGGCTCGTCGCGGCACGCGGCGGCGAGCATCCGGGCGCGCCCGGAGTGGACGAGTGGCTGGACGCGGACCTGGAGTTCCCGGGTGGTGCCACCGGCACCGCCCGCTGCCACATGGCCCACCACGAGCTGCAGTTCAGCTACCGGATCGTGGGTTCGCTCGGTGAGGCCACGGCGGTGAACTTCGTCCAGCCGCACGTGGACGACCGGGTCCTGGTCCGCACGGCCACGGGCGAGCGCACCGAGATGCTCGGCCGCCGGTCCTCGTACACCTACCAGCTCGAAGCGTTCGCGGCCCATCTGCGCCGGGGCACGCCCCTGCGCCTGGACGCCGACGACGCGCTCGCCGCCATGCGGCTCATCGACGACTGCTACCAGGGGGCCGGCTTCCCGCCCCGGCCACGGACGGTCCTTCCGGCCGGGGTCTGAAGACACGTCCGACCACGGTCGGAGAACGACGGGAGAGGGTGGTGCCGCTCCGGCACCACCCTCTCCGGCTTTGCCGGGAGCCGCGGAAGAAATCGGCGGAATGACTGTTGACACAACAGAGCACAGTTCTTCCAGCGGAGAGACCATGGTGAGCGAGCAGGATCACGAAGCCCGACGGGACCCGGACCCGGGCTCCCGTGCCGGAGGGACACGGTTCTCCGTCCTCGACCGCTCGCGCACCCGGGAGGGCCACGACGCCCCCGAGGCACTGCGCGACACCGTCCGGCTTGCGCGGGACCTGGAGGGGCTCGGGTACCACCGGATCTGGGTCTCGGAGCACCACGGCGTGCCCGGTGTGGCCGGTTCCGCGCCGACCGTCCTTGCCGCCGCGGTCGCCGCAGCGACCAGCTCGATCCGGGTGGGCACGGGCGGGGTGATGCTGCCCAACCACCAGCCCCTGGTGGTGGCCGAGCAGTTCGGCGTCCTGGAGTCCCTGTTCCCCGGCCGCATCGACATGGGCCTCGGCCGTTCCGTCGGGTTCACGGACGGCGTACGGAAGGCGCTGGGCCGGGACAAGGACGTGGCCGACGACTTCGCGGCCCAGCTCGACGAGTTGCTCGGCTGGTTCCGCGGCACGTCCCCGACCGGTGTGCACGCCCGTCCCGCCGAAGGTCTGACCGTGCCGCCGTTCGTGCTGGCCATGGGCGAGGGCGCCACGATCGCCGCCCGGGCCGGCCTCCCCATGGTGATCGGCGACCTCAGGAACCGCGACAAGATGCGCCGCGGCATCGACCACTACCGCGAGACGTTCCGGCCTTCCGCCTGGGCGCCGGAGCCGTACGTGGTCATCTCCGGCACGGTCGCCGTCGCGGACACCCCGGAGGAGGCTCGGCGTCTCCTGGTCCCGGAGGCCTGGTCGATGGCCTACTCGCGCACGCACGGCACGTTTCCGCCGCTGCCGCCTGCGGAGCGCGTGGAGGCGCTGAGCATGACGGAGCGGGAGCGCGGCTTCTACGAATCCGGTCTCTCCGGGCATGTCGTCGGGACGGAGGAGCAGGTCGCGCACGAGCTGGAGACGGTGATCAAGGAGACCGCTGCGGATGAAGTGCTGGTCACGACCAGCACGTATGACCGGGAGGCGCTGGTGGACTCGTATCGGCGGTTGGCCCGGGTTGTGGGGCTCGTCCCCTCGTGAGTGCTCCACTGGGGTGACCTTGGGTCTGCGGGCCGTCCGTGGCTGGTCGCGCAGTTCCCCGCGCCCCTATCGGGGCGCACCCCGCCTAGAATCGTGGGGTTTGCCCCTCATCCGCGTCATCGTTCCGCTGGAGTCCGCCCATGCACAGCCCCCACGACCCGTACGTCCGTGTGCGTGGTGCCCGTGAGCACAATCTCAAGGGGGTCGATGTCGATGTTCCGCGGGATGTGCTGGCGGTCTTCACGGGTGTGTCGGGGTCCGGGAAGTCGTCGCTGGCCTTCGGGACGATCTACGCGGAGGCGCAGCGGCGGTACTTCGAGTCGGTGGCCCCGTACGCGCGGCGGCTGATCCATCAGGTGGGGGCGCCGAAGGTCGGGGACATCAGCGGGCTGCCGCCGGCGGTGTCGTTGCAGCAGCGGCGGTCGACGCCCACCTCGCGCTCGTCGGTGGGTACGGTCACCAATATCTCCAATTCGCTCCGGATGCTGTTCTCGCGCGCGGGCGACTATCCGCCGGGGGCCGAGCGGCTCGACTCGGACGCCTTCTCGTCGAACACGGCCGCCGGGGCCTGTCCCGAGTGTCATGGGCTCGGTCGGGTGCACCGTACGACCGAGGAGTCGCTGGTGCCCGACCCGTCGCTGTCGATCCGCGAGGGCGCGATCGCCGCGTGGCCGGGCGCCTGGCAGGGCAAGAACCTGCGTGATGTCCTGGACGCGCTGGGGTACGACGTGGACCGGCCGTGGCGCGAGCTGCCGGCCGAGCAGCGCGAGTGGATCCTGTTCACGGACGAGCAGCCGGTCGTGACCGTGCATCCGGTGCGGGACGCCGAGCGGATCCAACGCCCGTACCAGGGCACGTACATGAGCGCGCGGCGTTATGTCATGAAGACCTTCTCGGACTCGAAGAGTCAGACGTTGCGGGCGAAGGCCGAGCGGTTTCTGGAGGCCGCGCCCTGCCCCGTGTGCGGTGGCAGTCGGCTGCGGGCAGAGGCGCTCGCGGTGACGTTCGCGGGCCGGACCATCGCGGAGCTGGCCGCGCTGCCGCTCGTCGAACTGGCCGACTCCCTCACCGGACACGGCGATTCGGAGACCTCACGCGTCCTCACCGAGGACCTGCTCGCGCGTATCGGCCCCGTCACCGAACTGGGCCTCGGCTATCTCAGCCTCGACCGCGCCACCCCGACGCTGTCGGCGGGTGAGCTCCAACGGCTGCGTCTGGCCACGCAGTTGCGTTCCGGTCTCTTCGGGGTCGTGTACGTGCTCGACGAGCCGTCCGCCGGACTGCACCCGGCGGACACGGAGGCGCTGCTGACGGTCCTGGACCGGCTGAAGGCGGCCGGCAACTCGGTGTTCGTCGTGGAGCACCACCTCGATGTCATGCGCGGCGCCGACTGGCTCGTCGACGTGGGGCCGAAGGCGGGCGAGCACGGCGGACAGGTGCTGCACAGCGGCCCGGTGGCGGAGCTGGAGAGTGTCACGGAGTCCGCGACGGCCCGGTTCCTCTTCGACCGCGCCCCCGCTCCGGTACGTGAAGTCCGGGCGCCGCGCGGCCAGTTGAAGGTCGGCCCGGTGACACGGCACAACCTGCGCGGGGTGACCGCCGAGTTCCCGCTCGGCGTGCTCACCGCGGTCACCGGTGTCTCCGGCTCGGGCAAGTCCACGCTCATCGGGGAGATCACGGAGGACCTTCCGGGTGTGGGGCGGCTGGTCGCTGTCGATCAGAAGCCGATCGGCCGTACGCCCCGCTCGAATCTGGCGACGTACACAGGGCTGTTCGACGTCGTGCGCAAGGTCTTCGCGGCCACGGAGGAGGCGCACCGGCGCGGTTACGGCGTGGGGCGGTTCTCGTTCAACGTGGCAGGCGGGCGTTGCGAGACCTGTCAGGGCGAGGGGTTCGTCAGCGTCGAGCTGCTCTTCCTGCCGAGCACCTATGCCCCGTGCCCGGACTGCGGCGGGGCGCGCTACAACCCCGAGACGCTCGAAGTGACGTACAGGGAGCGGAATATCGCACAGGTGCTGGACCTGACGGTCGAGGCCGCCGCGGAGTTCTTCGCGGACACTCCGGCCGTCGCGCGCAGCCTGGCCACGCTCCTCGATGTCGGTCTCGGCTATCTGCGGCTCGGCCAGCCGGCGACCGAGCTGTCGGGCGGCGAGGCTCAGCGCAACAAGCTCGCGAGCGAACTCCAGCGCGTACGCCGGGGTCACACGCTCTATCTCCTCGACGAGCCGACGACCGGACTGCACCCGGCCGATGTCGAGGTCCTGATGCGGCAGTTGCACGGTCTGGTCGACGGTGGGCACAGCGTCGTGGTCGTGGAGCACGACATGGCGGTGGTGGCGGGCGCGGACTGGGTGGTCGACCTGGGGCCGGGCGGCGGCGACGCGGGAGGCCGGATCGTGGCGGCGGGGCCTCCGGCGGAGGTCGCACGGGCGGAGTCGAGCGCCACGGCTCCCTACCTCGCCCGTGCGCTGGACACCGGGGCTCTCAGTCCCAATAGGCCTTCCTGAGGCTGGACTTGGCCAGTTTCCCCGTGGGGCTGCGCGGCAGCGCGTCCGTGAAGTCCACGCTGCGGGGCGACTTGTAGTGGGCGATGCGGTCGCGGACGAAGTCGAGGAGCTCACGTTCTAGTTCGGGGCCGGGGGCCGCGCCGGGGGCGGGCTGGACGACCGCCTTGACCGCCTCGCCCATCTCCGCGTCCGGGACCCCGACGACCGCGACGTCGGTGACCTTGGGGTGCAGGACCAGACAGTCCTCGATCTCCTGGGGGTAGATGTTCACGCCACCGGAGATGATCGTGAAGGCCCTGCGGTCGGTGAGGAAGAGGTACCCGTCCTCGTCGACGTGCCCGATGTCCCCGGTGGTCGTCCAGTTGGGGTGCTCGGGGTGCTGTGCCTCACGGGTGCGCGCGTCGTCGTTGTGGTACCTGAACGGGAGTTCCTCACGCTCGAAGTACACGGTTCCCGTCTCTCCGGCCGGCAGCACCTTGCCGTCCTCGCCGCAGATCCGCAGCTCGCCGAGGAGGCCGCCGCGGCCCACGGATCCCGGTCTGCGCAGCCACTCGTCGGGGCCGATGAAGGTGATCCCGTTGGCCTCCGTCGCCGCGTAGTACTCGTACAGGACGGAACCCCACCAGGCCATCATCCGCCATTTGACCTCGACGGGGCAGGGCGCGGCGGCGTGGATGGCGACCTTCAGCGACGAGACGTCGTACGCGTCCCGCACCTCGCGCGGCAGCTTCAGCATCCGTACGAACATGGTGGGCACCCACTGGCTGTGCGTTACCCGGTGGCGTTCGATCGCCTCCAACGCCCCTTGTGGATCAAAGGAGTTCATGAGGACGATCGTGCCGCCGGTCGCCGTGACGACGTGGCTGAAGCGCAGTGGCGCGGCGTGGTAGAGCGGGGCCGGGCAGAGGTAGACGGTGTCCTCGCCGAAGCCGTACATGGGCTGGAAGAGCAGTTGGTACATGGTCATCACCTCGCGGACGTCGCCCTCGGGGAGCGTCGGTGCGATGCCTTTGGGGCGGCCGGTGGTGCCGGAGGAGTAGAGCATGTCGGCGCCGCGCGGCTGGTGTGCCGGAGGTTCGGGTGAGGCGGCGGCGAGCGCCCGCTCGTACGAGCCGTCGTCGAACCCCAGGTACGAGGCGGGACCGGGCACCAATTGCCGTATTCGCTCTCCGAGTTCGGTGAGCGGTCCGGAGACGACGAGTGTGCTCGCACCGCAGTCTCGGACGATGTACGCGGCCTCGTCGGCGGTCAGGTGGTGGTTGACGACGGTGAGGTAGAGGCCGGAGCGGATGGCCGCCCAGTAGACCTCCAGGACGCGTGGGTCGTTGTCGGAGAGAAGCGCCAGATGGTCGCCCGCGCGCAGTCCGGCGGTCCGCAGGTGGTCCGCGAGGCGCAGGGAACGCTCTTCGAGCCGGCCGTAGGTGAGGGTCCGGCCGCCGTCCGCGGTGACGACGGCCGGCCTGGCGGGGTCGTACGCTCCGGGATACATGCGGGGACGGTACCCCGCGGTGGTGACGGTGCGTCAGAGGTGTGCATACGCCTCCGAGTTCGCGCTCCTTCGGTGGGCGTCGGCGCTCCTTCGGTGGGCGTCGGCGGTCTCGACGACGGCCGTGCCGGTGCCGGCCGCCCCGGTGGTGGCCGTCTCTGCGGCGAGGGCGAGGGTTCGCCGGTCGGGTGCGCTGCCGGCCGGGAGCACCGGCTCCACGCGTACGTCGGCCACCAGGGCGCGGGCCGACACGACCCGCCAGACCGAGGTGAGCAGCGAGTCGCTCCCGACGAACGCGGGCGCGGTCGTCGCCGCTCCCCCGTCGAACCGGTAGTGGAGGTGCACCGGCTGGACGGGCGCGGCGGCGTCCAGGGCGGCCTGGAAGGCGGCCCTGCGGAAGCGGCCCTGGGCGCGGCCGCACCAGGTGCTCCCTTCCGGGAAGACCACGACCGCCGATCCGCCGCGCAGGGAGTCCGCGATCCGTTCGACGGTCCTCGGCAGTGCCCGCAGGCGGTCGCGCTCGATGAACAGCGCGCCGCTGCTCGCGGTGAGCACGCCGGCCACGGGCCACTGCCTGATCTCCGCCTTGGCGAGCATCCGGGCGGGGCGGACGGCGGCGAGCAGGGGGATGTCCAGCCAGGAGATGTGGTTGGCCACCAGGAGCAGTCCGCCGCCGGGCGGGGCCGACCCGGTGATCCGCAGCCGGACGCCCGTGGCGCGCACGATCGTCCGGCACCACGTCCGGGTGAGCCGGTCGCGCCACACGGCGGCGAGCCGCCCCACGACCGGGATCAGCACGATCCCGAAGAGGAGCACGGCCAGGAGCGCGGCCAGCCGCAGCAGGGCGCGCGGCACGGCCGCCGGCGACCCCACGGACTCCACGCAGACCCGGGAGCACGGGGCGCTGGGCA
>NZ_JAPWHT010000233.1:0-16105 GCF_027270795.1 Streptomyces sp. ActVer | reverse complement strand
GCCGCCGCCCTGGCCCCGTTCTTCGGCCCCATCGCGGGTCTGGCGGGCGTCTGGAGCGCGGCGATCTTCCTCAACTGGCAGCGCCAGAAGCGCATCGAGGCCTTCATCAACCAACTCCCCGACGTGGCCCGCCTGCTGGCCAACGCGGCGGCGGCCGGCCTCGCCCTGCGCACGGCCCTGGCGATGGCGGCGGAGGAGCTGGAGGCCCCGGCGGGCGAGGAACTGGCCCGGGTGGCCGACCAGTTGACCATGGGGCGCTCGGTCGACGACGCCCTCGGCGAACTGGCCGAACGCCTCCCGTCCCGTGAACTGGTCGTCCTCGTCACGACCCTCGTCCTGTCCAACAAGGCGGGCGGCTCGGTCGTCAACTCCCTGCGGAACCTCACCCAGACCCTGGAGGACCGCAAGGAGACCCGCCGCGAGGTCCGCACCATGCTCTCCGAGGTCAACGCGACCGCCTTCACGGTCCCCCTCCTCGGCGTCGGCTCCCTGCTCCTCATCAACTCCTCGAACGAGGGCGCCCTGGCCAGGGTGACCGGCTCCCCCCTCGGCCAGACCCTGGTGCTCATCGCCATGGGCCTCTACACCATCGGCTTCTTCGTCATCCGCCGCCTCGGCAGGATCGAAGTATGAGGAGGAGGGGATTACGTTGCTGGCCTTGCTCCTTGCCGCACTGACCGGCCTCGCCGTCGGGGGCATGCTCCTGGGCATCCGTATGTACCGCGCGGAGGCCAAGCTCCCCGGCGACATGGCGCTCGCCCTGGAGGTCGGCGCCACCCGCGTCTCGAAGTCCGACTCGGCCGTCGACCGCCTCGGCATGCGGTTCGCCCCGCTCGTCCTGCGGCTGATGGGCCCCCGCCGCGTCGACGCCAAACGCCGCCGCATCGACATGGCGGGCAACCCCGGCGGCCTGACCCTGAACCGCTACGCGGCCCGCCGGGCGGTGTACGGGGTCTTCGGCGTCCTGCTCTTCCTGATCTTCCTCACCAACGGGCAGCTCCTGTTCGCCCTGATGGCCCTCGCCTTCGGCCTGCTCGCCGCCGACGCCCTCATCTGGCAGGCCGTCCGCGAACGCAAGGAGGTCATCGACCGCACCCTCCCGGACTTCCTGGACGTACTGGCGGTCGTGGTGTCCGCGGGCCTCGGCTTCCGCCAGGCCCTGGACCGCGTCGCGGACCACTACGAGGGCCCGTGGGCGGACGAACTGCGCATCACCCTGCGCCAGATGGACATGGGCGTCAGCCGCCGCCAGGCCTTCGACGAGCTGCGCAGGCGCAACTCCTCCGAGCAGGTCGCCCAGTTCGTCTCGGCGCTCCAGCAGGGCGAGGAACTGGGCTCCCCGATCGCGGACACCCTCATCCAGCTCGCCACGGACATGCGCCGCACCGACGCCCAGAACTCCCGCCGCCGAGCCGCCAAGACGATCCCCAAGGCCACCATGGTCACCCTGGTCTTCATGCTCCCCGCCACGATGATCCTCATCGCCACAGGCATGTTCCTGGGCTCCGGCTCGAACTTCGGCTCGATCCTGGGGCGCTGAGATGGCGGGGACTTGGAAGCGCGCGCTCGGGCAAGCGCCCCGTCAGGGGCGCTGCCTTCAGGGGCGCGGGGCTGTGACATCTGCGGCTCCGCCGCGTGGGCGCGCCCAGCCACAACCGGCCCGCAGCCAACGAACAACCCTCCCGCCAGGCGGCTCCGCCAAGTGGGCCACAGGCTACTTCGCAGACGACGCGGCAGCGCCCGGCAGCGTCCGCCTCCAGCTCAACGCCCTCCAGGCCCTCTGCCGCCAGGCGTTCGCGGTCAGGCTCACCCTGATCGCGATCGGCGCCCCCTTCGCGACGGCCAACGCGACCGACGGCCCGCCCCGCTACGGCGTCCTCGCCGCGGCGGTCCTCGGCGTCATGGGCTCGTACGCCATGCTCCGGGACTGGGACCGCTTCGCCCCCCGCCTCCTCGCCCACCCCACCCTCATGGCGGTGGACCTGGTCTTCGGCGCGATACTCCTGCTGACCGCGTCCCCCGCCTCCCCCCTCGCGTACGCGGCCGTCTGCACCCCGCTCCTGGCGGGCCTGCTGTACGGCTGGCGCGGCTCCGGAGTCTTCACGGGGCTCCAACTCGTCGTGCTGCTCACGGTGTTCAGAGCCTGGGAACACCGTCCGGGCGCCGGCGCCAGCACCCTCCTGGTCGCCGGCTTCTGCATCGCGGCAGGCATCGTCGGGGTCACCCTCCGCAACCTGATGTTCCGCTTCGGCACGGCCAGCCAGGCCCTCGCCGAGGCCAACTCCCGGCTGGCCGTCGCGGAGGCAGTCGAGTCCGAACGGGCCCGCCTGGCCCGGGAGATGCACGACTCCGTGGCGAAGACCCTGCACGGCCTGGCCCTGGCCGCCGAGGCCCTCGCGGTCGCCGCCGACCACGACACGGACCCCCGCGCCCTCAAGTCCCAGGCCACGGCGGTGGCGGGCGCGGCCCGTCGCGCGGCGGCGGAGTCCCGCGACCTCCTGACGGACCTCCGCCACCACACCGCGATGTCGACCCCGCCCATGGACCTCAGGACGGAACTGACGACGAGGGCGGCGGACTTCACCGGCCGTACGGGCATCACGGCGAGCGTCGACTACCTGGCGCCCCCCACGCTCGTACTCCCGCCCGAGGCGTCCCGCCACCTCCTGGCGATTCTCTCGGAGGCGCTGGAGAACACGCACCGCCACGCGACCGACGCGACCCGGGTGGACGTGACCCTCGACGCCTCGCCGTCCTCCCTCCACCTGACCGTGCGGGACGACGGAACAGGCACGTCCGTATCCCTCGATGACGTACAACACCTGGCGAAATCCGGCCACTTCGGCCTGCTGGGCATGCTGGAGCGCGCGGCCTCGATGGGCGCGGGCCTCCGGCTGCACCGAGCCGAGCAGGGCGGCACGGAGGTCAAGGTCGACCTTCCGCTGGCCGCCGCCCTGCCGGTATCCCCCTCACACACTCCTCAAGAGGAGGCCGCACATGCCTGACCAGGCACTTCCCGGCCCGCCCCTACGAGTGCTCGTGGTCGACGACAACCCCGTCGTCCGGGCGGGCCTGGCGGCCCTGCTCGACGCCCACCCCGACATCCGGGTCACGGCCCGGGCGTCGAACGGTGCGGAGGCGCTCACGGCCGCGACCCGCCACCGCCCCGACGTGATCCTCCTTGACGTCCGCATGCCGGGCACGGACGGCCTCACGGCGCTGCCCTCGCTGGCCGTGCTGGCTCCCGTGATGATGCTGACGTACAGCCGTGAACCCGAGGTGGTGGCACAGGCGTTGAGCCTGGGAGCCGTCGGTTACCTCGTGCACGGCGAGTTCACGGCGGACGAACTCATCACCGCCGTCCGCGACTTGAGTGACGGAAGGGCCACCTTCACGGCCTCCGCCGCCGAGGCTGCCGCCGTGTCGGATTCGCTCGGTGTTTCGTACGAACCGAACGAAATCTCTTCGCATCTGCAATCGGTTGTGGCACAGTCGTCGAAGGCTCGACCCGCCTCCGCGGCGGCACTCCACCGTCGCGGCCGTAACCCACTGGAGTTCGGGCTGAGTTCACGGGAGGTGGAGGTCATGGATCTCATCGCGGCCGGCATGAACAACCGGCAGATCGCCGCCACGTGTTTCATCAGCGAGAAGACAGTAAAGAACCACATCAATCGCATCTTCGCAAAGCTGCACAGTTCAACGCGCAGCGAAGCGATCGCCCACTGGCTGGGCACGGCCCACGGGGGGTGGAACCGGTGACTCCGAACTCGGGAAGTTGGGTCCCTGGACCCACCCGGAGTAGGCGTGTTCTCACGTACGGTGCGCGGGAAGGTAGTGGTTTTGGGTGGGAGGGAAGGGATCACTGTGACCAAGAGCCTGCAGCCGGAGACGTCCATGGAGACGAAGCAAGCGGTTCGAGGGTGGGTCCGCACCGTGGCCTCCCGAATGCGAGGACGGGACCGGGACGCGGGAGCGGGATTCGTGGAGTACGCGGGCCTGATGATCCTGATCGCGGGAATCTTCACGCTGATCGACGGGCTGGGGCTCGACGGCCTGATCTCGGGTGCGATCCTCGCAGCGGTCACCAGCGTCGTCGGAGGCTGATTCCCGCACGTCTGCGCGGCGACCGAGGATCGACTCTCCCCATCTCCATCTGGCTGACGGGGATTCTGCTCTTCGCCGCGTTCGCGTTCTTCGCATTCGCCCAAGCGGCGTCCGCCCGTAACGGAGCTCAGTCCGCGGCGGACGCCGCTGCGTTGGCTGCCGCACAGAGCGCCCGGGACGAGCTGGTGGAAGGTCTGGGAGACGCCGTCGGCGGGGCCGACTGGTGGGACTGGCTCGATCCCGAAAACCTCGAAGGCGGCGAAGCCGCCGCCGCGGCCGACGAGTTGGCCGCGGCGAACGACGCGTCCGTCACGGGGTTCGCAGGCACGACCGTGGCCGACTACCTCGGCTACGAGGTGGAGATCCAGACGAACTACACCGTCGGAGACTCCCTCATCCCGGGCACGGAGAACATGCAGGCGACGGCCGATGCCGTGGCCGTCATCGAGCCCCGCTGCGACTTCGACGTACCCGAAGCCCCCAAGGACGTCGTCGAACTCGACTGCGACGGCGAATTGGTGAACATCGACCCCGAAGATTTCGATTTGGACGACCTTCCCGACGCGTCCGTGCTGTTCTCTGTGCATCTGGCCGAGTGAAAGGAAGTCGTACCGATGAACGTTCGGCGCACCAAGAAGGGCCGCACGGTACTGACCGCGGTGGCGATCACGACTGGGCTGGTCCTCACGGTGGCCGGCTGCGGCGGCGGGGGAGACGACAGCGGTTCGGACAAGAAGACGTCGTCCTCGTCGCCCGCCAAGAACGACGACGGGGACGACGACAAGCAGGAATCCCAGGCCCCTCCCGCCAAGGAGACGCTGGCGGAGGTCAAGGCAGGCGGTCTGACCCTGGCCGTCACGTCGGCCGTCCGCGACGACGGCGGCTTCGTCACCGTCGAGGGAACGGTGACGAACGGCAGCGGCAAGCCCTGGGTCGCCGCCGACTGGCGGGGCGACGAGAGTGAACTGGCCAAGAACGGCGGGTCGATCGCCGGCGCGAGCCTGGTCGACCAGACGGGCAAGAAGAAGTACCTCGTCCTGCGCGACACGGAAGGGCGCTGCCTGTGCACCCGGTTCACCGGGGGTGTGCTGTCGGGTGACACCGCGGACTGGTACGCCCAGTTCCCCGCCCCGCCCGAGGACACCACCAAGGTCTCCTTCCAGGTCGGCTCCATGCCCCCCGCCGCCGTCGAGCTCTCCGAGGGCGAGTGACCATGTCCCTCACCCTCCGCACCACCGCGATCACCTTCACCGCCCTCACCACGCTCGTCTTCCTGACGCCGCTCGCCCCGGCCCAGGCGGACGACGAGGTCCCGAGTGCCCCGCCGGGCAGTGTGAGCAGTTCCCCACCCCCCGAAGTGGACGCGAACAGCCCGGGGCTGAAGCTCGCCGACGGCGCCACGCTCGCGCCCGCGCGGGTGCTGGACATCAAGTCGGTCGTCGAGGACCTCGGCGGCGAGGAACGCCGCGTGGACACCAACGAGGACGTGACGTTCGCGCTCCAGGCGGAGGTCCTCTTCCCGAAGAACAGCTCGAAGCTCAATCCCGAGGCACGTTCCCGCATCAAGGCGATCGCGGACGAGATCAAGGCCCAGAACGCCACGAACGTCCGCGTCTTCGGCTTCACCGACAACCTCGGCTCGTACGCCCACGGTCTGACCCTCTCCAAGAACCGCGCCGAGGTCGTCCACGAGGAACTCGCCGCCGCCCTCGGCGGCACGAACGTCACCTTCGCGGTACGCGGCTACAGCGAGGACTACCCGATCGCCGACAACACCTCGGAACAGGGCCGCCGAAAGAACCGCCGCGTGGAGGTCACCTTCCCGAAGGGCAGTTAGTCCCCGTCACCGGTTTCCAGGACTCTCCCCGCCGGCTGCTTGCAGCACGTGGTCAGCCCGGTTCCGAGGCCTGGTGCCACCATGCCGAGGTCCCGCCGCACGGCAGTACCGCCCACATCCGCGTACCCCCTCCCGGTTCCCGTGCCTCACCGAATCCCCAGTCGCCCTCGCAGGCGCGTACGACACAGCCGAGCAGGCGCAACGACGCTCGCCGGCGGGTGTCGCAGGCGGCGGCGAGGCGGAGGTTGGTGTGGCGCGGGTGCCCGTCGTAGACGATGACGCGCAGGGCCCGGTCCCGATGGCGGAGGGAGAGGTAGACCTTGGCCGCGGGCGTGAACCGACAGGCGACGGCGACCAGTTCGCCCACCGCCTGCTCGGCGGGGTCGACCAGCGCACCGAGCCCGTGCGCGACCAGTACGGTACGGGTCGCTGCCCGGGCGATCGCCGGCGATCTGAGTGCTGCGGGCAGGGTGAGGCTGTACGCGAGGGATTCGGGCGCGGGGGCGGAGTGGTCGCCCTGGACGGTGCAGAGGGAAATTGGCATGCGGAACTCCCGTGCGGTGAGTTGAGGTACGTCGGGTCCGGTGACGCGACGATCACGGCGGCCAGTGGCTCGTCTCCCTGACGCGGGCCCGCCCCTCCCAGGGAAGGAGTACCGGGGCATGCTCGCGCGATGCACTGCCAACTGCCGTGTGTAGCGTGTGCGTTACTCAACGTAGAGCATCTTGGAGTACGTGTACTACCTATCGGCTGGGATTCACTCCGCTCGTGGTGGACCCGCCTGCTCGCACGGAGGCAGACTTGCCCTGTCACGGGGCCGAACTGGAGGGGCGCATGCCGCCGAGGAGCACACCGACCGAGCGGCAGCGACGGCTCGGTGCGGAGCTGCGCAAACTGCGTGCTGCCGCAGGCATGACGACGGAGTACGCCGCAGGGCTGCTCGGCGTTCCGCGCACGAACGTGCCGAACATGGAGTCCGGCCGGTCCGGCATCAGCCCTGAACGCGTACGTACCCTCGCGGCCAACTACGGCTGCGCGGACGAGTCGCTGGTCGAGGCGTTGGCCGACATGGCCGCCGAGCGCGACAAAGGCTGGTGGGAGACGTACCGGGGTCAACTCCCGGCGAGCATCGTGGACATCGCCGAGATGGAGTGGCGCGCCAAGCGCCTCCGCATCGCGCTGACCGTGCACCTGCCGGGACTGCTTCAGACCGAGGACCACGCCCGCGCGGTCTTCGAGGCGGTGATCCCCCGCCTGCCTGCCGCCGACGTCGCCGTACGCCTGGCGCACCGCATGGACCGGCAGCAGGTGCTCGACCGACCCGAACCGCCCGTCCTCGACGTCATCGTCCATGAGGCGGCCCTACGCATGGAGTTCGGTGGCACAGCCGTGGCGCGGCGACAACTGGCGCACATCCTGCACCTGTCGGAGCGAGACCACACCACCGTGCGGGTCATCCCCTTCAAGGCAGGCGGCTTTCCGGGAGCCGGACAGTCGGTCGTGTACGCGGAATCCTCCGTCCCCGCCCTCGACACCGTGGAACTCGACAGCACGCACGGACCGGAGTTCATCGACACCGAGATGCAGCTCCACAAGTACCGGGCCCAGCTCGACGCGGCGGAAGCCGTGGCTCTTACCCCCGACGCGTCACGCGATTTCATCCAGGAACTCGCAGCCGACCTCTAGGAGACACAGCCGTGCCGGACATCACCTGGGAACCCCCCTTCTGCGGAGAGGGCGCCAACTGCTTCCGCATAGGCACCGACACTTCCGGCAACGCCTACATCGCCCTCGCCGGTGCCGAGGACACGTACCTCACCGACACCCGCGATGCCCTCCGCACCCTCATCCAGGACATCAAGGCAGGCAAGGCGGACCACCTCCTGTGACCCCCGCACCCCCACCCCCTGTCATCGTCCCCAACGCCCGCCGGATCGTGGCGATCATCGCCCCGGGGGCGTGGAACACCTGCTCCGCCGTGAACCGCAGCGCGACCCGCACCTCGGCGCACTGCTGAAGGTCGTTGAAACGGGCGACGTCACGCCGGTGGTCCTCGCGGCTGCCGTGATAGGCGTACCCCTCGATCTCGACGGCGACGCCCTGCGCCCGGAACAGGAAGTCGGGGCGCAGCACGCGTCCGGTGAAGGTGACGACCTCGGCCTGCGTCTCGGGGTGCAGGCCGGCGTCGTACATCCGCAGCCGGGCCACTGTTTCGGCCGGCGAACCGCACGCCGGGTCGGCGAGCGCCAGCCACCCCACGGCTCTGACGGCACCGCGCCTCCGCTGCCCGAGTGCGGTGGCGACAGCGTCGAGACGGGTGAGCGGCGCCCGCCGGACCCGCCGCTCGCGCTCACCCGTCGCACGGTCGCCCACCCCGACCGTACGACGGGTGAGCGCGGAGTCGACGGCCACCAAGGCTTCGTCCCGCGGCCCCGACAGCAACAGGTCGGCCAGCGTGCGGTCGACGCTCGTGATCCGCAACCTGTCCCGCTCGACCACGTCACCGGCGTGCAGCGCACTGCGGTGCACCCGCACCCCCTTCCGCTTCCGTACCGCTTCGGGATCGGTGAACTCCGCCTCCACCCGCAGCAGTTCGATCCGCCAGAGCCAGGCTGCCGCCCGGTGACTGACGACGAACCCCGGAGCGGCGAACTGCACGGCCCTGAGCCGCGTCCGGAGATCCACCCCCACCCCCGGCTCGGCCCAGACCCCCTCACCGAGCGCCGTCCACCCCTCCTCCTTCAGACACCGATAGAGCCCGGACCGAGACCACCCCTCGCCCAGAGCCCACGCCGTAACCAACACCCCACCCACAGCCACATCCCGCAACTCCCGCACCCCCCAACCTTCCCGCATCCCCTCATCTCGAGGCCGGCCCTGTGGACAACTCCAGCGAGTCGGCGGAGTGGGGAGGCGAATGTCTTCCGAGTCCCAGACATCGACCGACGCGAGGGCCTCTGACCTGGGGTTACGAGAAAACGCAGACGACCCTCCTGGGACGGTGGGCCCAATTGCTCGCGCCCTTGTCCGGGGCGCGCCGATATCTGCGGAGCCTGAGGGCGTTGTGTGCCATGTGAGTGGTGGGTAGGAAAGGCGCATGACTGCCCTCGGTGCCGTGTTCCGGCCTCAGCTGCCCCCAGAACGTCTGCGTGCGATGGTCCGTACGGCGGAGGATGCGGGACTGGAGGAGCTGTGGTTGTGGGAGGACTGTTTTCTGGAAGGGGGGATCTCCGCGGCGGCGGCAGCGCTGGCCTGGACGGAGCGGCTGCGGGTGGGAGTGGGGCTGCTGCCCGTGCCGTTGCGGAACGTCGCCGTGACGGCGATGGAGACCGCCACCCTGCATCGGCTCTTCCCGGGGCGGGCGATCGTCGGCGTCGGGCACGGCGTACAGGACTGGATGGGGCAGGTCGGGGCGCGGGCCGAGTCGCCCGTGACGCTGCTGCGTGAGTACCTCGTGGCGTTGCGCGCGCTGCTGCGGAGCGAACGCGTGACCACGGACGGCCGGTACGTGAAGCTCGACGACGTCGCCCTCGACTGGCCCCCGCAGACACCGGTGAAGATCCTCGCGGGAGCCACAGGACCGCGTACGCTCCGGCTCTCGGGCGAGTTCGCGGACGGCACCATCCTCACCTCCGGTACGTCCCCGGAGGGCGTACGCAAGGCGCGTCAACTCATCGACGAGGGGCGGCAGTCGGGCTCCCGCAGCGGCCCGCACGAGGTCGTCGTCTACCTCCTCACCGCCACCGGCCCGGACGCAGCCGCCCGCCTCCGCGCCGAGCTGGAGGCCGACGGTGTGGCATCCGTCCCGGACCTCGGAGTCGCCGGGAACGCGGAAGCCGTCGCCAAGGCCGTCCACCGCCTCGCGGACGCCGGCGCCGACACCGTGATCCTCCAGCCGACCGCCGACGAACCGGACCCCGAGGGCTTCGTACGCTTCACCGCCGAGGACGTACGCCCCCTCGTCCCGTAGCGGGCCCGAGCCGCCGCACGCACCACGGCACGTACAGCCCGGAATTCGGTCGCGGCACGCGAGCCCGCCTGCCACCATCGCCCGATGAGCCCGACCACCCCCTCCTCCTCCCCCTCCTCCTCCACCACCCCCGCCTTCGAAGAGCTCGTCGCCGAAGGTGAAGCCGTTCCCACCGAGGGTTGGGACTTCTCGTGGTTCGAGGGGCGGGCCACCGAGGAGCGGCCCTCCTGGGGGTATGCGCGGGCCATGGGTGAACGGCTGGCCACGGCGGAGGCGGCGCTCGACATCCAGACCGGTGGCGGGGAAGTGCTGGCGTCGGCGCGGGAGTTGCCGCGGCTGACCGTCGCCACCGAGGGCTGGCCGCCGAACGTCGCCAAGGCCACCGCCCTGCTCCACCCGCGCGGCGCGGTGGTCGTCGCCTCGCCGGAGGACGCCCCGCTGCCGTTCGGCGACGCGGCGTTCGACCTCGTCGTGAGCAGGCACCCGGTGACCCCGCACTGGACGGAGATCGCCCGCGTCCTCGTGCCCGGCGGCACCTACTTCGCCCAGCACGTGGGCCCCAGCAGCGCGTACGAACTCGTCGAGTACTTTCTCGGCCCGCAGCCGGAGGCCAACCGCAACGCCCGCCATCCGGACCGTGAGCGCGCCGGAGCCGAGGCGGCCGGTCTTGAGATCGTGGATCTGCGCGCGGAGCGGCTGCGGATGGAGTTCCACGACATCGGGGCGGTCGTGCACTTCCTGCGGAAGGTGGTGTGGATGGTGCCGGGCTTCACCGTGGACCAGTACCGGACCCGGCTCCTGCACCTGCACGAGCGGATCGTGGCCGAGGGCCCGTTCGTGGCCCACAGCTCCCGCCACCTCGTCGAGGCCCGCCGGCCGTAGAGCGCGTGGCGCGAACAAGTCCCCGAGGGCTGGGGGAATTGACGTCCGCGGGTTACGCGTGCGGGGCCCGCCCTCGTCTTCACGATCGCCAACTCCGGCCCGTTCTCCGGCACTTCACCGGCCCGCTCCATGTGATCCTCGATGTCATGGCGGCGACGGCGGACCCGTACGAGGTCGGATGCTGTCCGCTGCCCCGGTCTTGGGAGGAGTCGACCATGTCGAAGGGCAAGGGGCCCTACAGTTGTGGCCTGGACGCGGCCGTGGACGTCGTGGGCGGCAAGTGGAAGCCGATGATCCTCTGGGAGCTGCACGTGGGCGGCACCCTGCGCTTCGGGGAGCTGCGCCGGAACATCGGGGGCGGGCACTCCCCGGGAATCAGCGAGAAGGTGCTGAGCCAACAGCTGCGCGAACTGGAGACCGACGGAGTGGTGCACCGGGAGGTGTACGGCGAGGTGCCGCCCCGCGTGGAGTACTCGCTCACCGAGCTGGGCAAAGCGCTGAACACCGCACTCCTGCCGCTGGGCGAATGGGGTGATCTGCACATGAAGGAAATTGTCGCCCGTAAACACCCAGGCATGAGCAAAGAGTCGCCGGTTGCCGCCCAGTCCGGGTGAAGGCCCTCACGAAAATCCCGGAAACGCTCACAGAGTTTCCACATCGTTACCCCGGATGGTCCGTCGCACCTCTCCGGCTCACGTAAATTCGAAGCAAGGTAATTCGCGTGAGCAAATCTGCGCGGGACGGTACCGCGCGGAGGAGGGGGCCGCGCGGTGCCCTGCCGAAAGCGCCGGGGGGCGCGTTCGGGAGTCCCGTACGGGGTTCCGGTGCGGACGGAGTCGTGAAGCGGCCGCGGCCGCGAAACCATCCTTGGCGTCAAGTGGACGTTCCTGGGCCCTTCACCCTTGGGGCGTACGTCCGAGGCGGATGGCCCAGTGCCCCAGAACCGCTCGGAAACCCCCTGGTTCCCTCCGGATTCGCCTCTGCCGCCTTGGAATCCGCTGTGATTCGGCCACGTTCTGCCCTTGAATGAACGCTTCCGCACCCACCCAGGCGTTGCCGGGCGACTCCGGAGAGTAGTTGTGGCACGCCGATGCATGCAGCATCACTTACGAAGGGTTATGGTGGAAACCCCCCCTCGGGCCGGTCCGTCTCCCCCCCACGGACCGGCCCGTTTTTTGTGCGCTCGCCCGCCCCGGCGTACGCCCCTGAGGTGCCGTCGCCCGCGCCTGGGTCGGTGCTTGCGTCGGTGCCGTCGTCCCGCAGGCCCGCCCTCGCCCCGTACCGCCCGGAGGGCAGAAGGCCTTGCACCCCAAGGTGGAGCGGCGCTTCAGCAGCGGTAGGGTGTCGCCCTCGGGGGACCGTTATCTGCACGGAGGGGCTGACGAGAACGTGAACCTGCGCGACAACCTGCGCCGCTTGCTGGTCAGGTTCTATGCACGCAGGGTGGAAGGCCACCTTGACCACGACCGGGTGCCCAAGCACATCGGGGTCATCATGGACGGCAACCGGCGCTGGGCGAAGGCGGCGGGCAGCACCGCCGCCCAGGGACACCGGGCCGGGGCCGACAAGATCGAGGAATTCCTCGGCTGGTGCTCCGAGACCGACGTCGAGGTCGTCACCCTCTGGCTGTTGTCCACGGACAACTTCGACCGCCCGGAGGAAGAGCTCGTACCGCTGCTGGGCATCATCGAGAACGTCGTGAGCTCGCTCGCCGCCGACGGCCGTTGGCGTGTGCACCACGTCGGCACGCCGGACATCCTGCCCTCCCGGATGCAGACCGTCCTGAAGGAGGCCGAGGAGTCCACCGCGCACGTCGACGGAATACTCGTGAACTGCGCCATCGGCTACGGCGGCCGTCAGGAGATCGCCGACGCCGTGCGCTCGATGATCCTCGACCATGCCGAGAAGGGCACCTCGATGGAGGAGCTCGCCGACCAGGTCGACACCGACATGATCGGCAAGCACCTCTACACCAGCGCCCAGCCCGACCCCGACCTCGTGATCCGTACGAGCGGTGAGCAGCGGCTGTCCGGGTTCATGCTCTGGCAGACGGCCCACTCCGAGTACTACTTCTGTGAGGTCTTCTGGCCGGCCTTCCGCAAGGTCGACTTCCTCCGCGCGATGCGCGACTACGCGGCGCGACACAGGCGCTACGGCGGCTGAGCTTTCGGGTGACCCCGCTCGCAGGGGGCGCCATCAGGGACGTACGTCATCTGGTGTTAACGAACGTGCCGTCATCGCCCTTGGCATGGCATCGCGCGTTCGAGGGCATAAGCCTTGCAGGTCGACACCCGAACCACGGGTGTCGTATCTCAGCGGACGGCACGGGGCCGTCCGCCCGGGAGGCCCTTTGCACCAGCCCGACCGTGCGGTCAGTACGGACGAAGCGGAGAGGGCCGGTAGTCGGCCCGTGCATCGCGGCCGGACACCGGTCCAGCTCTCCTCCGTCGCTCCCCGACCTCATCCGAGGGGGTACGTCCTTCCGTGGTGACCAGCACAAAGCGCCGTATGCCAGACCGGCGCACCTATGTTCTCGACACCAGCGTCCTGCTGGCCGACCCGCACGCCATGAACCGCTTCGACGAGCACGAAGTAGTGCTTCCGATCGTCGTGGTCACGGAATTGGAGGCCAAGCGGCACCATCCCGAACTCGGCTACTTCGCCCGGCAGGCCCTGCGCCTGCTCGACGACTACCGGGTGAAGTACGGCCGTCTCGATGCCCCCATCCCCACCGGGGAACTGGGCGGGACCGTACGTGTCGAGCTCAATCACTCGGACCCCAGCGTGCTGCCCAGCGGCTACCGCCTGGGGGACAACGACTCCCGCATCCTCGCGGTCGCCCGCAATCTGCAGGCCGAGGGGTTCGACGTCACAGTCGTGTCGAAGGACCTGCCGCTCAGGATCAAGGCCTCCTCGGTCGGGCTTCTCGCCGAGGAGTACCGCGCGGAGCTCGCCATCACGGGCTCCTCCGGCTGGACCGGAATGTCCGAACTGACGCTCTCCGGCGAGCAGGTGGACCTCCTCTTCGACCAGGAGACCCTGTACGTCCCCGAGGCGTCCGACTTCCCGGTCCACACGGGCCTGATGATCCAGTCCGAGCGCGGCAAGGCCCTGGGACGCGTGACGTCCGAGGGCAACGTCCGGCTCGTACGGGGTGATCGGGAGGCCTTCGGCATCAAGGGCCGCAGCGCGGAGCAGCGCATCGCGCTGGATCTGCTGCTCGACCCGGACGTCGGGATCGTCTCGATGGGCGGCCGGGCCGGCACCGGAAAGTCGGCGCTCGCCCTGTGCGCGGGCCTGGAGGCCGTGCTCGAGCGGCGCCAGCACCAGAAGGTGATGGTCTTCCGTCCGCTCTACGCGGTCGGCGGGCAGGAGCTCGGCTATCTGCCCGGCTCCGAGTCCGAGAAGATGGGCCCCTGGGCGCAGGCGGTCTTCGACACGCTCTCCGCGGTCACCAGCCGCGAAGTCATCGAAGAGGTCACCGCACGCGGAATGCTGGAGGTCCTGCCGCTCACGCACATCCGCGGCCGCTCCCTCCACGACGCGTTCGTGATCGTGGACGAGGCCCAATCCCTGGAACGGAACGTCCTGTTGACCGTTCTGTCCCGAATCGGCGCGAATTCACGGGTGATCCTGACCCATGACGTGGCCCAGCGGGACAACCTCAGGGTCGGCCGGTACGACGGTGTCGTGGCCGTCGTGGAGAAGCTGAAGGGTCATCCGCTCTTCGCGCACGTCACACTCACCAGGTCCGAGCGCTCCCAGATTGCGGCGCTTGTGACCGAAATGCTGGAGGACGGGCACATCTGATCAAGGTCGCCCCACCCGTCCGGTCTGTCCAACGGGTGGTGGCTACACGGTGATTGACGCCGTCCGGCAAAGGCTGAAGAGCCTAGCCGGGCGGCGTCTTGGCGTGTGCTCGTTTCCGAAAAACTCCTGGGCCAAACGAGGTGTGAGCTTTCACACCCGACACAGAATTGCCCTCCGGTGTCGGGGTGCGGCAGAGTCTCACTCCTGTCAGGCCCCGCATACGACACATCTGTGCCCCCAGCGGTACGGCACCACAGAAGTAACAGAACTCCATAAAGCCGTCGTATGCCGCCCGAGCACCACGCGGCGCTCCCGTCATGGGAGTTGCCCATCGGGCCCGCGCCTCCCGTGACCCCGCAGTTGGGAGGCCAGCGTCAAGGGCACGATTGCGTCCGCGAGGGTCACCTGTAGCGGGCGATGCTGGAAGGAAACCGTGTGAGCCGGATTTCGGTCCGGGGATTCGCAGTGGTCTCGGCCACCGCGGTCACCGCTGTCGGCGCTGTCACCGGTGTTGCCTCGGGCAACACCGCGTCCTCGAGCGACGACGCGGAGGCAGTGGCAGCAGGCGCGACGCTTCTCGCGGACATCCCCGCGGGTGCGCAGGCGCAGGTGCAGACCGCATCCCTGACTCAGCAGGCCGACTCGCAGGCCATCGCGGCCGACGCGACCGCCAAGAAGGACGCCGAGGAGTCTGCGCGCAAGCAGGCCGCCAAGGACGCCGTCGCCAAGCAGAAGGCCGCGGAGAAGGCCGAGCAGGAGGCGAAGGAGCGGAAGGAAGCCGAGAAGGTTGCCAGCCGTTCCGCCACGCGTGACTCGACCAGCTTCCCCGCGCAGGCGTCGTACTCCGTCTCTGAAGTCCAGGAGATGGCTCGCCAGATGATGCCGGCGGACCAGTTCCAGTGCTTCAGCAACATCGTGGAACGCGAGTCCGGCTGGAACTACCGGGCGGACAACCCCACCTCTGACGCCTACGGCCTCATGCAGGCGCTGCCGGGTTCCAAGATGTCCTCGGCCGGTGCCGACTGGGCGACCAACCCGGCCACCCAGATCAAGTGGGGCCTGAGCTACATGAACTCCGACCGCTACGGCAGCCCCTGTGCCGCCTGGGCGTTCTGGCAGGCCAACAACTGGTACTGAGCCGACAGCCACTCGGTCCTCTCAACCTTTTCAGAGCCCCTCACCGTCCTACGGTGAGGGGCTTCTGCCATGTACGGTCGATGCCGACGACTCCAGGGGGGAGTGGTGGGGCACAACGGGGAAAAGGGACGGATCATGTCGCGAGTGCCAGGGTGGCTCGGCCGGCTCGGCGCCGGGCTCACCGAAATGGGAGACCGGCTGAACGCGCGCCGCGCGCAGGCCGAGGAGGACGACGACTTCGACGGGGACGGCGACTTCGGCCGGAGCGACGGCATCGACCGGAACGGCAAGAACAGCTCCGACGCCCGGGCCGCCTCCACCGGGACCGGCACGCCCCCTCCCTCCTCCCCTCCCTCGGACACCCT
>NZ_JAPWHT010000232.1:0-16147 GCF_027270795.1 Streptomyces sp. ActVer | reverse complement strand
CGCTCCTCGCGTCCGGTGAACCCGCAGATCACGACGCCATGGACAACCACACCAGACCCGTAACTTCACGGCCTTGGCCTTTAGCTGCAGGAGCAACGCGTAGCTCGCGCGCTGGGCATCACGGAACTCACGATCGGTGCGACGACGCCGCGTGAATATTCGGAACATATGGTCTCCATCTCTCTCGCCTGGCGGGTGCAGCGAACAAACCGCTTAGGGGGAATCGGCGATCGGTGAGAAGCAGTACGACAGGTACTGCCGAGGTACGGGCCCTCAACTACGGCGAACCACCGTGAGCCGGTTCTCGGCGCCCTGGGGCAGGATGCGGCGCGACACCAGGGCCGGAGAGGCCAGGGAGGATGCGAATGCCGCGACCAGGTCATGGGGGACGCTGGCGCTGAAGCTGGCGCACCACAGATATGGGGCGCCTAGAACGGGTTCCGCCCATGCCTGCCACCCCATCAAGTCGGGGCGCGGATTCGCGTCCTGGACAAGCGGTGGCTGCAGTCCCAGGGAGACGGTGGCGGAGAACCCGGGGTCCATGGCGGTGGTGTGGGGGCAGTCGACGTCACGGACCCAGCCCTGAACACCCAGCGCATCAAGGACCGCCGCGGGTCCCTCGTAGCCGATGTCGGGTGTCTCATGGGCGTCGATCGCCACGAGGAGGTCAGCAAGGACCTCGTACGGGAGGCCGACGGTGAAGTAGGCGTTCCACTCCGTCATCACGGACGTGGCGTGCGAGCGGGAGCTCAGATGCCACGCAACAGGCAGGCCGCCCAACTCGAACGGGTAGGCCGCGAGGATCCACTCAGCGCCGCACAGCCCATCCGGACTGACGTACATCAAGGTGTTGCGGGAGGTGGGCCACATGCCCCAGCCGAGGCCGGTCAAGGTGGCCCCGACCTGCTCGGCGAGAATACCGTCGTCACCGGCCAGGTGGCGCGGAGTGACCCAGTACAACGGCTGATGCGAGTCGGGGTGGAGAGAGTCGCTGGAGTGGTGCGGGTACAGGGGCGCCTCCATGGGTTCGGGGGTAGGTGCTCTGGCAGAGCGTTGTACGGTGACATGGTCTGCAGCAGCGCACCAGTCCTATCAGGGGCTTTCCTGTCTGCCCCGAGCGAACTGGTGTCCTTTGTCACCGTAGTTAGCCGACTGCAGCCTCTTGACCTGTGACGACTGGATTTGATGACGACGCAGAGCCCCTGCATTCTCGGCATAGCACCGGGGGCTCCGTGTCGCCGTGGTGTCCTGCCGCCGGTGCCGCCTAGGAGCGTGGCCAGGCGGCCGGGGTGGCTGGCGGCAGCGGGATCTCGTCCAGTCTCAGCCATCGCTCGTGCCCGTCAGTGTCGGGCAGGCGGAACCGGATGTCCCTGCCTTCGTCCGGCTCGTACGCGGTATCCCCGACCGCCCGCAGCAGGGCCCGCAGCCTCGGATAGGGAGCCTGCACCGCCCGTTCATGCACGCCCTCGCCGCGCAAAGCAGCCAGCGCCAGCGAAGCGACGTTCACCCCGGTTCGCCGGTGGCCATCCGCATGAGCCACCACTTCCGGGTGGTCCAGGATGGAGGCCAGTGCTTCCGGCCCGGCGACGGTGTAGGTCAGCACCAGGTCCCCGCGCTGTAGTACTACCTGGGCGCCCGGCTCCATGAGCCCGCCGTCTTGCGTCGCATCCACCGACAAGGCCACCTTGCCGATCATCGGGCCCGCGCCGATCTCACGGACCTCATCAAACTGCTCCACGGTGGCGTCCACGATCCGCCCGGAATCGGGCAGGACCAGCACGCAGTGCCCGTTCCAGGATGTGCCCGTCCAGGACGGTTTCAGCGAGCCGTAGCGGATCCGGTCACCGTTTCTGCTCCGGATCACCAGGTCTACCGGCTGTAGTTCGGCCCGTACCCCCAGCTGCCCGTAGGCGTTCCGCAACGTCAGGCACGCGTCCACGCAGACGTTCGCCGGGACGCTGCCATCAACGATCGACACCCACAGGTGCGGCAACAACAGCTCCACCAACTGGTCCGGCTTCGCGTGCTGCAACAGTGTCGCGGTCATGTCCAAACTCCCCCTCAGCGGCGATCCGCCGCCCGGTAACACCGGACCCGTCGCACGGGAGTGCGGCGCCGAGGGACGGCGCGGTGCCCGCTTCTGGGGCGTGCGGTGCTTCCTGCCTCGCTTCTGCTTCGACATGGTCAGAGCGTAGAGATCCCAACTGACCGAGCGACAGACCGCCTTGCTCATGCCGCTGCGGCAACCACGGGACCAGATCGACCCATCGACTGTCTTCGGTAGCACGCCGACTGGATCCGATGACAACAGACAACTGACGCCCCCTTCTACCTTTGTCCTGCGGGAGGGCAGGATCTTGGGTATGAGGATTCTGGTCTTGGGTGGCACCTGGTTCCTGGGCAAGTACGTCGTCGAAGGAGCGCTGCTCCGTGGCTGGGATGTGACGACGTTCAGTCGCGGCCGGTCCGGTCGGGATGTGCCGGGGGTGCGTGCGGTCCGCGGTGATCGTACGGAGGTCGCGGATCTCAACCGCCTTGCTGCCCAGGGGCCTTGGGACGCCGTGATCGATACGTCGAGTTCCGAGTTTCCGCCGCGCGACGTCCGGCTGGCCGCACAGGCTCTGCGCGATGCCGTAGTCCGGTGGGTGCACGTGTCCACCGTGTCGGTGTACGCGGGGTGGCCGCACCACACGTTGACCGAGGAGTCCGAGGTGCTGGAGTGCCCGTCGGACGCGGACGAGTCCTTCGGTTACACCGGCGCGGACGGGTCGCCCACCAAGTACGGGTTCCAGAAGGCCGGCGGGGAGCGGGCGGTCGCCGAGGTGTTCGGCGATGGGGCGGTGTTCCTGCGGCCGGGAGTCATCCTCGGGCCGGGTGAGTACGTGGGCAGGCTGCCGTGGTGGCTGAACCGGGCCGGCCGGGGTGGACCGGTGCTGGCGCCGGCTCCGGCCGACCGGATCATCCAGCCGGTCGACGTGCGCGATATCGCGGCCTTCGCCCTGGACCAGGCGGCCGCCAGCACCGGCGGCGCCTACAACCTGGCCCATCCGGAAGGGATGGGGTTCGGGGACTTCCTGCTCGCCTGCCTTGCCGTCACCGAGTCGAAGGGGCACCCGGTGTGGGTGGAGCCCGAGGTGCTCATCGAGCACGAGGTTCGGCAGTGGACCGAGTTGCCCCTCTGGCGTACCCACGCCGGCGTGTGGTCGGTGGACGCCGGCAAGGCGGTGGCGGCCGGGCTGCGGTGCCGGCCGCTGACCGAGACGATCACGGATACGTGGGCCTGGTTGCGGGCCGACGGGCGTCCGGTGGATCACCCTCGCTGGGCGGAGCACGGAATCGCCCCGGAAAAGGAGGCCAAGATCCTCGCTGCTGTGGCCTCCGCGTCCTGAGTCGGATCATCCCTCCAGGACGGCCAACGCGCCAGATCCCACGCCCAGTTGGTGCTGAGCGGCGAGGCGGCTGAAGTGTTCCAGGCGCTCGCCCATTTCGTCGGCGAGGGGCGCCCGTCGGAACCGCTCGTCGGTCAATGCGCGGCGGACGCGCGCGGTACGGGTCAACAGACCAGTGGCGCGCTGCTCGCCGGGCACGATCCAGACACGTTCGAGAGCGTCGGCGGCGCCGTCGAGGTCACCGCACAGGAGCCGGGCCGCGGCCAGGTCCGCGGCAGCCCCGCCCACGACGCGTGCGGAGCGGAGGGCCTCGGGCTTGCCTGCCACCAGGTCGAGCGCCGTCCGGGCAGCGGCCTCGGCCTGTTCGCCGTCGCCGAGCAGCAGACAGGTCGAGGCGTTGGACATGGCCAGTCGGTCGTCGGGGAAGCCGAACTCGCCCGCCACGCCGTCATGCAGGTCGTCGATGTGTCCAGGCCCTTCCTGGCGAGAGGCGTTGAGCGCCTGCTGGGCCGAGGCCGCGTCGCCTCGGTGGCCGTGCGCGCGTGCCTCGATGGCCGCCAGGCGACGGTGTGCGACATCGCCTAGCCCGGTGAACATCTGCGCGCGCTGGGCGATCTGGGCCGCTTCGGCGGGCCGACCGGAGAAGTAGGCGATATAGGCGAGGGCACCGCCAGCGAAGGCCCGCAGCGGGGTGAAGCGGGCGGTCTCGCCGTACAGGGCGGCGGCCCGGGCGAGACGGGTGGCGCCGTCGAGCGAGCCGAGGTCGAAGGCTGCGGCGGACAGCAGCGCGCAGGCTTGTCCGGCGATGACCAGCAGGTCCTGCTGCTGGGCGGGTACCTGGGTGCGGTCGCGGTGCTGTTCGGCTTCCTCCCTCAACTTCCGTGCGGTCTGGAGGATTTCGAATGCCGAGAAGGAGTGGTAGCGGCGGGCGAGTTCGGCGACGTCGTCGCGCAACTGGTCGAGTGTGGTGTCGGAGATGGACGCGGAGGCGGCAGCACCGGCCTCGTTGGACGCGTCGCGTGCAGTCATGTCGATCTCGTCTTTCAGGCTGAACGCGGGTGCGGGTGACTCGGCTGAGGGAGGCGCCTGAAACAGGGCAGCGGCGCTGACGCCGAACATCTCCTCCAGTACCCGGCACGCGTCCGGGCCGGGCAGGGTCCGGATGGTGCCCGCGGTCCAACGGCGGAACTGCGCCTCGGAGATCGTCGGGTTCGCGGTGCCCTTCCTGATGACCTTCTCGGCGGTGCGGGTGAAGTGGCCCACGAAGTCGCCGTAGCGCCAGTGACGTTGGGCCACCAGGGCCTTGAGCAGCGTCCTGGGACGTTCATCCATCATCGGCCCCTCTCGGCCAAAGAAGACCACTGACCAACCATCGTCGGCCTTTTGGCCTGCGGCTCCCTCACATTCAGGGGACCCCGGCATACGAGGGAGCCGCAACCGCCTTGGTGCAGACGACACTTCGAAGCTACCCGCGTGACACGTGCGTCACCTGGAAGAGCGGCAGACGCTACCCACTGGGCCGTGGTGACGACATCCGCCCCGGCCTCACTCTTATCGCCGTCACCTAGTGCGAGGACACCATCTCCTGCGACGTACCCGCCGCTGGAGGCGTCTCCGCCCGGATAGTCCGTCTCTTCCCAAGGAGCACCGCCGTGAAGCAGGAAAGCCCCCCACCGGCCCTCCAGGACAGACTGCCGCTCTCCCACCGGACGTGCGGCCAGACCTGGCCCGTGCGGTTGCCCGCGAAGCCATGGACAACTCCGGCCGGTGGAGCACGCGTTCATGCTGCTCTGGGCGCCTTCGACAACAGTACGTCGACGGTACGGCGGGTCCGGGACGCTCTGCGTAGGTGGGCATGATGACGATTCCTCGACAGAGCACGAACGCCGGCCGCGTCCTGAGAGCGATCGCTATCCCGTTGGAGTCCGATCCGCACGCGGCGTCCAAGGCACGTAGGTCGACGCGCGACACCCTGACCTCTTGGGGCCTGGGCAACTTGGCCGACGACATGGTCCTGGTCGTGTCGGAGCTTGTCACGAACGCCGTGCAACACGGCGAGGGCCCCATCGTGATGGTTCTGCAGCAGCGCGACGACACCATCCTGGCCGAGATCGCCGACGCCTCTCCCAGTCTGCCGGTGCCCCGCACCCAGTCCACCGAGGGCGAGTCCGGCCGCGGGTTATCCCTGGTGGAAGCGTTCTCCGACGACTGGGGATGCCGTACGCGACGAAGGCGTGGGGGCAAGTGGGTCTGGTGCAGCCGATCACTGAGCCCCGTGGCTACCTCGCAGGTGGGCCAACCCGCGCCCTCCGAGCTGGCACCCCTCGACGCAACCATCCCCTAGCCCCAGCCGACACAGCCCACATCTCCTCCACGTCGCGACCGGCTCGGCAGAGACAGCCGAGAAAGAGAGAGCTCGTGAATAACGTCCTCGACATGACGCCCCACCAAGAGGAAGCCCCCGCATCCGCTGAGCAATTGCGCGACGCGATGGTCCGAGAACTGATCGAAGTCGACGCCGCCCGTAGCCCGCACGTCGTGGCCGCGTTCCGCAAGGTCCCCCGGCATCTGGCCACCCCCGAACTGGACCTGGCCACGGCCTATCAGACGGAGTTCGCCGCGATCACGAAGAAGGACGCCGACGGTGTGGCCATCAGTTCGGTGTCCGCCGCCCGCATCCAGGCCATGCAGATCGAACAGGCCGACCTGCGGCCCGGTATGCGGGTACTGGAGATCGGCTCCGGCGGCGTCAACGCCGCCTATCTGGCCGAGATCGTCGGCCCCGAGGGCCTCGTCGTCACCGTGGACATCGACCACGACGTCACCGCACGCGCCGAGAAGTTCCTGGCCGAGACCGGCTACGACCAGCGGGTGCGCGTCGTCACCGCCGATGGCGAATACGGCGTGGCCGACCACGCTCCGTACGACCGCGTTCTCGTCACCGTCCAGGCCGCCGACATCCCGCCGGCGTGGACCGAGCAGCTCGTCGACGGCGGCCGCATCGTCGTGCCTCTGCGGATGCGTGGCATGACCCGTACCGTCGCGCTCGTCCGCCACGGCGACCAACTGCTGAGCGAAAGCGTCGAGTTGTGCGGCTTCGTGCCCATGCAAGGCGCTGGCGAGAACCGCGTTCGCCTGGTCCTCCTGCACGACGCCGAAGGCGAAGAAGTGGGCCTGCGTCTGGACGGTCACCCCGAGCCGGACGCCGACGGACTGCGGGCCGCCCTTCGCAGCCCCAGCGTCAAAGCATGGTCCGGAGTGACACTCGCCGGCGACGAGTCCAGCGAGCACCTGGACATGTGGCTGACTACCGCACTGGACAACCTGCCGCTCCTGGCCGCGACCCCGGCCGCCCGCGAGCGCGGCCTGGTTGCCTCGGCCTCGCCGCTCGGGGTCCCCACGCTCGTCGACGGCGACAGCTTCGCCTATCGAACTGTTCGGCGTACCGAAAACCCGGACCGGTTCGAGCTCGGCGCCATCGGCCACGGGCCGCAGGGCCAGAAGGTCGCCGAGCGCCTGGTCGAGGAGATCCAGGTCTGGGACCGCGAGCACCGCAGCAACCGAGCACGGATCGAGATCCACCCGACGGGCGCACCGGACGGGCAGCTTCCCTCGGGCCGCGTCGTCGACCGCCCGCACGCGCGGGTCCTGATCACCTGGCCGTAGAGCTGAGAGCGCCCACCGGCCAGGACAGCAAGGCACATCCCACTCACTCAGGAGGAATCGAGATGGCACCACAGGGCAGCACCACGCTCAAGGCCGCGACGGACTTCACGTCCGGCACCGATACGGACTTCGACCTCGACATCGAGACCATCGCGTCCGCTCCGGTCGTGCCCGGCCTGCTGAACGACACCGGCGACGGCTGCACCTCCACCTGCCAGTCCGCCTGCTCCAACAGCACCTGCATCGGCGGCTGATCAACCGCTGAGGGGCGGGGCCGGGGTCACCGGCCCCGCCCCTCGCCACACAAGACGACGAACGAAGGAGGCATTGCGATGTACGACGCCGTCGACGCGGTTCTGATCAGAGCAGCCGCACGGCCGCCGACTGCCCCACAGCCTCCCTGGCCGGACCTCGCCGGCAACACCTCCGGCGACGTGGAGCGTTGGCGGGAGTGGATCGGCGAGGTCTGGGCGGACGAGGCCATAGTGGCGGCCATCGAGGTCGCCAGCCCTCTGCTGGTCGAGGCCGTGCACGGCGTACTCGACGGCCGTAACCAGCGACCGCGCACCGTCCGGCGCGCTGTCATCTCGCTGATGCGTTACCTGTTGCGGATGCAGCACCGTGCCACGCCCTTCGGTCTGTTCGCCGGCCCCGCGCCCGTACAACTCGGAGACCGCGCCCAGGTGCAATGGGGTACCGATCACAGGACGTCCATCCGAGCGGACGCCGAGTGGCTCACGGAGATCGTCACCGCCCTGGAGCAGAAACACCGACCTGCTGCGGCACCTGCCCGTGATCGCCGATCACACGTGCGTCGTCCGGGGCACCAGAATCGCCGTACCGCACCAACCGGGTAGGGACGGTCCTGCCAAGGTCACCCTGCGCCGCACCCCCGCTGCCGACGCGGTCCTCGAACTCGCCCGCGCGCCGATCACCGTCGAGGACATCGTCGCCAAGCTGCACGCGAGCTACCCCAGCACGCCCACACCGGTGATCGAGGACATGGTTCGGGACCTCGTCGCCCACCGGATCCTCATCACCAGCCTGCGGGCGCCCATGACCTGCGACGACGCACTCGGCCACCTGGTGGCCCAACTCGACTCTTTCAGCACGGATCCCCAGACGGAGACAGCCGGGCACCTCCGCCAGATCCACCAGCTCCTGATCCGCCACAACCACGCTCCGGCCGACGAGCAGCGGACCCTCCGCGCCGAGGCCACGAAGCGCATGACAGCCGCGACCGGCGTGAACGGGCGGACCCTGGTGGTGAATCTGCGGCCCGACTGCGATGTCGTCCTGCCCGCCGAGGTCGCACGGGAAGCAGAACGAGCCCTCCAGGTCATGGCCCGTATCTCGCCCTACCCTGCCGGGCCTCCGGCCTGGCAGGACTACCGCGTCCGCTTCCTGGAGCGCTACAGCATGGGCGCCCTCGTGCCCGTCCGCGACCTCACCGACCCGGACATCGGCCTCGGATTCCCGGCCGGCTACCGCGGTTCCCTCCTCAAACGTCCCGTCCAGGCCACCACCCGCCGGGACGAACACCTCCTCGCCCTCGCCCAGGACGCCGCGATCAATCAGGCACGCGAGATCACGCTGACCGAAGAGGACCTCGCCACGCTCGCCGTCGGCGAGGTCACCCAGGTCCCCGCCCATGTCGAGCTGTGCTTCTCCGTACTCGCCACCTCTCTGAGCGCCCTGAACCAGGGCCGATACACACTGAGCCTCGCGGGCCTCTCCCAGGCAGCGGGCACCACGACCGGCCGGTTCCTGACCCTGCTGGACTCGGCCGACCGCGACCGCATGACGTCCGCGTACGCGTCCCTGCCGACACTCACCGCCGACACGGACCGCGTACAGATGTCCAGTCCGCCGCTCCGGCTGCGCACCCAGAACGTCAGCCGAGCCCCCGCCGTCGTACGCCACGTACTCTCGCTGGGCGAGCACAACTCCGCTGCCACGCTCGGCCTAGACGACCTCGCCGTGACCGCAGACCCCCAGCGCCTCTACCTGGTCTCGCTGTCCACCGGCCGGCTCGCCGAACCGTCGGCGATGAACGCCGTCGAACTCACCAACGCCACACACCCGTTGGTCCGCTTCCTTACCGAAGTGCACCGCTCACACAGCGCGGTACTGGCCCCCTTCGCGTGGGGAGCAGCCGCCCGACTACCGTTCCTGCCCGAGGTCCGCGTCGGCCGCACCATCCTCTCGCCCGCCTGCTGGCGCCTCCGGACGCGTGACCTCGTTCACGACGAACATCCCGACTGGCTACGCCACTTCACCGACTGGCGCTGTCGCTACGGCGTGACCCGTACCGTGTTCCTCGGCTCCGACGACCAGCGTCTCCGCCTCGACCTCGACCACTCCACCCACCAACAGCTCCTGCGCATGGAACTGGAGCGCACCGGCACGGTGACGCTGCACGAGGCGCCCGAGGAGGGGGCGTACGGCTGGCTCGGCCGCGCACACGAGATCACCATGCCGTTTGCCTCCACAGTTGCACCGGCGGTTCACCGCCCCCGAACGACGGCGGTTGTACGGCGCGAAAGCGGCCGTCTGCCAGGCACCTCCGCATGGGCCTACCTGAAGATCTACTGCCACCCCGAACGCACCCCGGAGATCCTCACCACGCACCTGCCCACCCTGTTCCAAGACCAGGCGAGCGGCGAACCGTTGTGGTGGTACACGCGCTACAGCGATCCGGAAACCCATCTACGCCTACGGCTCCGACTGCCGAACCCGGACGCCTTCGGCACCACCGCGCAGCGCGTCGGAGCCTGGGCGGCGGAACTCCGCAACGATGGGCTGATCCGCCGCATCCAGTGGGACACCGACGAACCGGAGACCGGCCGCTACGGCACTGGCGACACCCTCGCCGTCGCCGAACGCACCTTCGCCGCCGACTCCACCGCCGCGATCGCCCAACTGATGCTCGGCCTGCCTCCGCGTATGCAACCAGCAGTCACCGCCGCGAGCTTCGTGGACATCGCCGCCGCCTTCACCAACAGCCAGGCGGCCGGGAACCGCTGGCTGACCGAGCACCTGCTCAAGGGAGAGGGCGAGATGCCTTCGCGCGATCTCCAAGCACAGGCCGTTCAACTGACCACCCCGGACAGCAACTTCGCCGCACTACGAGCTTTGCCCGGCGGCGACCAGGTCGTCGCCGCCTGGGACCACCGCCGCGATTCGCTGAGGACATACCGGACCGCGCTCGCCGACCACGGCGCCGAGCCGACGGACGTCCTGCCCTCCCTGCTGCACATGCACCACAACCGGGCAGCCGGCATCGATCCCGACAGCGAGGCCACCTGCCGCCGCCTCGCCCGCACCGCCGCGCTGTCCTGGAACGCGCGCATCGAAGGAGCACCGCGGTGACCACCACCGTCACACCCATCGCCGAACAGGACACCGCCTTCCGGCAGTCGCTCGCCCACGGCGCCCTCGGCATCGCCCTGCTCCACATCGAGCACGCCCGCCACGGCGATGGATCGTGGCAGGACGTCCACGGCCAACTCGCCGCCGTCGGCCCGCTGTTCGACGGAAACACAGCGGGACTGTTTCTCGGCGCACCCGCGATGACGTACGTCCTGCATCTGGCCGCCGCCAGCAGCAACCAGTACGTCGGCGCCCTGAACGCCCTCGACCGGATCGTGACCACCCACACCCGCCGCCGACTGAAAGCAGCCCACACCCGCATCGACCACGGCCAACCCACCAGCTTCGCCGAGTACGACCTACTGCGCGGCCTCACCGGCCTCGGCACCCTTCTCCTGCGTCGTACCCCCGACGGTGCAGAGATCCAAGCCGTCCTGAAATACCTCGTGCGCCTGACCGAGCCGCTCCCCGGCCCCAACGGGCGCCCCCGGCCCGGCTGGTGGGTGGGCCACAGCCCCGTCAACCTCGGGACCCCCACGCCCGGCGGCCACGCCAACGCCGGGCTGGCCCACGGCATTACCGGACCCCTGGCTCTCCTCGCACTCGCCCACCTGCGCGGCATCACCGTGCCCGGCCACCAGGAGGCGATGCTCCGCATCTGCCGCTGGCTGGACCGGATACGCGTCAGCGACCACCGAGGAACCCGCTGGCCACGCTGGATCACCGATACCAGCGCGAGCCCCGCGCACCCAGCGGCGCCCTCCTGGTGCTACGGCACTCCCGGCCTCGCCCGCGCCCAGCAACTCGCCGCCCTCGCCCTGGGTGACACAGACCGCCAGCGCATGGCCGAACGAGCGCTCCTGTACTGCCTGTCCGATCCCATCCAACTCGATCACCTCACCGACCGCGGTCTGTGTCACGGTGTCGGCGGCCTCCTACGTACCGTCCAACGCGTCGCCATGGACGCCGACGAACCACACCTCTTCACCAACCACCTGCCCCAGCTCACACACCGCTTCCTTTCTGTAGGTCCTCCCACAGAGGCCGGGTTCCTCGAAGGCGCAGCCGGCACGGACCTCGCCTTCCAAGACACCGAAGCGGACACACCCGTCGGCGACTGGGACGCCTGCCTGCTCCTCATCTGATGTCCGCCGCTGAAGAGTTCTGGATGGATCCGCCGCACGACAACAGCGCCGTCGAGCAGGCCATCCTGGCCGTCCTCACCGGCACCCCGATCGCAGAAGCCGCCGCCCAATTGCACTCGTCCACGGATCTCCTCACGGAGGCCGCCGCGCGGTACCGCGCGGCGGGACGAGCCGCCCTCGACACACAACCCGAACTGCCCCAAGGGCACCAGGTGAACATCGAGTTCACCGACTACTCGACTGCCGAGCGCGCCTTCGGCGCCTACCTCCTACCGCTCTTGCGTCAAGAGAGGGAGACCGGGACGCTCGTCGCGTGGTGGTTCGTCCGCAAGCACCCCTGCTGGCGCCTCCGCATTACCCCCGGCCCGGCCACCACCATCGACGGTGTGACGAAGCCGATCAGCACGGCCCTCGACAACGCGGTCTCGCGAGGCGTGGTCATGCGCTGGTGGCCGTCGCTGTACGAGCCGGAAACAACTGCCTTCGGAGGTCCGATCGGCATGGACATCGCCCACGGCCTGTTTCACACGGACAGCACCGGCGTCCTTGACTACCTCCGCCGCGACAACACAGACGACCGCGGACTTCTCGATCCTAAGGCAACCTCGCTCCTCGTCATCAGCCTCTTCCTCCGCGCCGCCCACCAGGAATGGAGCGAGCAGGGCGATGTCTGGGCACGCGTCGAAGCAGCGCGCCCCCTCCCCGACAACGTCCCTGTCGAGCGTGTCACCGCCATGACCGGCGCAATGCACCGACTCCTCACAATCGATGCCGTGCCCGCCCTCACGGCCGGTGGTCCGCTCGCCCCTATGGCCGAATGGATCGCCGGATTTAAACGCGGCGGCCGTGCCCTCGGCCACTGCGGACGGGAAGGACAACTCGCCCTCGGAACACGCAGCATCCTGGCCCGGCACATCCTCTTCCACTGGAACCGCATGGGCTTCACCACCCGCCAGCAGGCCATCTGGGCACGCGCGGCAAGAGAGACGATCCTCCGAAATTGACCGCGCGCTCCCCGACACACGTCGCTACCCCGCTTGGCTATTGACCTCCATCCACAGGACACACCACCGAGCACTGAACGTAAGACCATATTGACGGTTGGTCACGAGAGAGGGCAGCCTGCGGGATGCGGTACATGAGGCCGCACTTCCCAGAGAGGACTCCTGTGGCCATTGCGCCAACCCAAGAGCAGCAGGCCGCCCGCGAGTTATTCGCCTCGGGCCGGGATCTGGCCTTGGTCGCTGGGGCCGGAACCGGCAAGACTTCCACGCTGATCCTGATGGGCGCCGCCACACGTAAACGTGGGCTGTACGTCGCCTTCAACCGGTCGATCGCCGACGACGCGCGCGGACGTTTCGGGCCGAACGTGGAATGCCGCACCGCGCATTCCCTCGCCTTCCAGGCAGTGGGGCATCACTATCGTGAGCGCCTCAACAACTCGGCACGCATCCCCGCCAAGTACACCGCCCAGATGCTGGGCATCGCCCGCGACTTGGATGTCAATTCCCGCCGTATCAAAGTCAATCACCAGGCACGCCTCGTGATGGGCATGATCCGGAGGTTCTGCTACACGACCGACCGACAGGTCATGGCCCGCCACATGGAGTGGGTCAACGGCCTCGACGACCAAGCGCAGGAGTTCCTCGCGCGCACTCTGCTGCCCTATGCGCATCGAGCCTGGCAGGACATCTGCTCCGTCTCGGGCAAGCTGCGGTTCGAGCACGATCACTACATGAAGTTGTGGGCGATGACCGAGCCGGTGCTGCCCACCGACTTCGTCTTGCTGGACGAGGCCCAGGACACCAACCCCGTCCTGGAGGAGGTCTTCCTCGCCCAGGAGGCACAGCGAATCTGCGTCGGCGACCCGGCCCAGCAGATCTACGGATGGCGCAGCGCGCGGGACGTGATGACCGGCTTTCCGGCCGATCACCTCCACCTCACCCAGTCCTTCCGCTTCGGGCCTGCGATCGCCACGGTGGCCAACCGCTGGCTCAGGCACGCCGAGTCCGAGATGCAGCTCACCGGGCACGGCCCCAGCGCCTCCCGCATCGACAAACTGGCAAACCCGGACGCGGTGTTGTGCAGGGGCAACGCCGACGCCATGCAAGAGGTCCTGGCCTTCCTGGAGCTGGGCATCCCAGTGGCGCTGACCGGCGGCGGCAGTGCACTCCACCGCATCGCGGAAGCCGCTATGGAGTTGAAGGCCGGAAAGCGCACCAGTCATCCCGAGCTGTTCCTGTTCAGCTCCTGGGGCGAGGTGCAGGAGTACGCCGAGCAGGACAAGGCCGCCCAGGACCTCAAAGCCATCGTGCAGCTGGTGGACACCTACGGTCCTGACCAGATCATCTCCGCGGTGGACCAGCTCTCCCCCGAGCAGGACGCGAAGGTCACCGTGTCCACCGCCCACAAGGCCAAGGGCCGTGAGTGGTCTTCAGTCCGGATCGGCAAGGGCTTCATGGCTCCCTCTGTCGACGACGACGGCCTACAGCGTCCGCTGAACTCCAGCGAGGCCCGCCTGATCTACGTCGCGGTCACCCGCGCCCGCCACCAGTTGGACATCGACGGGATCACCTGGATCGATGCGTACGAGACCTCCATGGCCGGCGCAGGCCAGGACGGCACCGTGGCCGGGCGACCGATGATCGAGCTGAGCCTGACCGGCCAGTTGAAGTACGACACCTCGCCCATCTCGGAGTTCATGGCGCACCGCCTCCCATACAGCGAAACCCTGGTGCGCGACTACCTGGGCCGCATCGCTCGCCTTCCGCAACCCGTCCAGCCCATCGACGTACAGCATCCGAACTGGTCGGCACTCGGCCACGCCATCGACTACCGACTGCGTCTGTCGCTCGGTGGACGGCTCGGGCCCGCTGTGACCCTTGGCGTCTGGGCCCTTGACGGCGCTGAGTCTCTTCGCGGGGCCCCCGGGCCGGAGAGCCGGAAGGCCCTGCACGCTGCGGGACAGCAGCTTCTGGCCGCCGTCGACGCCTACCTCGCCGCCCCGGGAAGCATGGACGACGACGTACTCACCCGGCTGTGCTTTGTCGCCGGGTTCTTCGAGGACATCGCCCGCACCGGTCAGATCCGCCGATTCAGCATGCTCGCCGGGGCCACCCCCGCGACCAACCTGGACGACCTCACAGGTGCTGTCCCCACATACGTACTCGACGACATCAGCCAGCAGATGCAGCTCACCACCAGTCCCTTCGCCAGCTTCCGCAGTCTGCCGCCCAAGGCCCGCGTCTGCGGCCCTGTGTTCACCGGCAGTCGCGACATCGGAGGAGCCGACGCCGACTACATCCTCGACGGCCTCCTGCTGGACTGCAAAGCCACCAAAGACCCTCGCCGCCTGGGCCGCGACGAGATTTACCAGATCGCCGGATACCTGCTCCTCGACTACGACGACCAGTACGGCATCGACCACGTCGGCCTCTACCTTTCCCGCCAGGGCGGCCTGATCACGTGGGAGGTCGGTGAGTTTCTCCGACGGCTCGGCGGCGACGCTCCGCTCCGACAGTTGCGTGACCAGTTCCGCCGGCATCTACGCGCCGCAGGCGGGAGCCACAAGCCGTAACACCGCGGTCCCTCACCATCCCAACCGTGTCTTCACGGCACGTCAGCAGGTACTCGGAAAGGATCCATATGAGCAAGGACCCAACAGACATCCAGCACGAGGAACGCATCGTCTGGACAGAAGACATCGACGGTTTCGACTACGTGCGCGAGACCCTCATCACCGAGGCCGGCACACGGGCACGTCCAGTTCCTTGGCACGGAGCTGGTCGTCGAGTCGGATACTCGACCCTCAAGCGTGACGCCCCGAGCAACGAGTCGCCTGGCCAGTTCACCAGACGAATCTTCTGGATCAAGGAGCATGACCGCTCCGAAAGCCCTGGCGGCGTGTACAAGACCGCCATGCCCAGCGAGGGCGTGGACCCCAGCACCGTCGCCCCCCGCGTCTGGGGTGAAGTCACAGAACGGGCCTGGGGCGGTCCGCTGCTTGCCCCATCGGACACCTCAACGCCCGCTGCTCGGCAAGAAGCGCAAGCGAACCGCCCGCCCTCGCCGGACCGGCCCGGACCGTCGCGGCCAGCAGCACCCTCCTTCAAGGAGACTCGCGCTGTTGAGCAGGGTGTGACGAAAGCCTTCGCCGACTGGCTCTACCTACACGAAGTGAGCGTGCCGGAAACCCTCGGGGCCGCGGTCAGCGAGGAGTTCAAGCGCTGGCTGTGGGCCAACAGCCAAGAGCTGATATCAGCCATCGCCGACGCCGTGGCCCGGCAGACCACGCTCCCGGAGCAGCCGCCCTCCACGCACGAGCAATGAGGGAACCAGCAATGGTCGACTGAGTTGGCGGCCAGACAGAACGCTCGGATCCGTGGTTGCAGTTCTGGTTGCATTCACCGGCGTACAGCACCGTTCACAAGGCCCACCAGCCACTGCTGCCCCGCAGGTCAGAACGCCCCCGCACACCCCAGAACCCCCAGACGAACATTTGGAAAGCGTGTTGGGGGCAACCCCTCACGAGTTCGAATCTCGTATCCTCCGCCAGTGCCTCACCGGGCACGATGT
>NZ_JAPWHT010000231.1:0-16187 GCF_027270795.1 Streptomyces sp. ActVer | reverse complement strand
CGATCTCGTCTGCCTGCTGGAGAACGGCGTCTGCATCGGCGGTTGGGCTTCGAGCGTCGGACCGCACGCCGCCGAGTGGACCGAGTACTACGCGGGCTGGGCCGACAAGATCGAGGGCATGGTCGGCGCGGCCTACAGCCCGCACGAGAACGTCGAATACACCATCGCCGAACCCTACGGCGTCATCGGTCACATCATCACCTGGAACTCGCCCGCCCTGTCGCTGGCGATGAAGGTCCCGCCGTCGCTCGCCGCCGGGAACACCGTGGTCATCAAACCGGCCGAGTCGACACCGTTCTCCGCGCTGCTCTTCGCCGATCTCGCCCGCGAGGCGGGCATCCCCGACGGCGTGATCAACGTCGTCACCGGGCTCGGTGAGGCGGGCGCCGCCCTGGTGACGCACCCCGGGGTCGACAAGATCTCCTTCACCGGTGGCCCCGCCACCGCGCGCCGCATCATGGCCGACGCCGCACTGAGCCTGAAGCCTGTCGTGTTCGAGCTGGGCGGCAAGTCCGCCAACCTGCTCTTCGCCGACACCGACCTGGACACCGTCGTGCCCTACTGTGCGGCGTTCGCCATGAGCAACTCCGGGCAGGGCTGCGCACTGCCCACCCGGCTGCTGGTCGAGCGGCCGATCTACGACGAGGTCGTCGCGCGTGTCGCCGGGGTCGTGGCTCACCTGCCCGTCGGTGACCCGCTCGACCCGACGACGTACATCGGCCCCCTCATCAACGAAGCCGCCCGCGACCGCGTCCAGGGCGTGATCGACAAGGCCGTCCAGGGAGGCTCGGGCCGGCTCGTGTTCGGCGGTGAACGCATCGACTCCGACGGCTACTTCGTGTCCCCGACGGTCTTCGCGGACGTCGACAACCGCAGCGACCTCGCCCAGCAGGAGATCTTCGGCCCGGTACTGGCCATCACCCCGTTCGACACCGAGGACGAGGCCGTCGCCCTGGCCAACGACAGCGAGTACGGCCTGTCCGCCTACATCCAGTCCCGTGACATCGCGCGCGTCAACCGCCTGGTGCCGCGCCTGAGGGCCGGCACGGTCTACGTCAACCCCGGGCCGAATCCCATCACTTCGCCCGCCACGCCCTTCGGTGGCGTCGGCCTCAGTGGGTTCGGGCGGGAAGGCGGCAAGGCCGGCCTGGAGGAGTTCATCAACGTCAAGGGTGTCGGCATCGGCCGCGTCTGACCCTCACCTTCCGAAGCCTTTGGAGCCATGAGCATGCATTCCGCCCGCCGCCTGACGCTCGGCGACATCATCCGCGAGCACCGAAGGTCCTTCCCCGACGGCGTCGCCCTCGTGGACGGCGAAGTCCGGCTGACCTGGCCCGAGTTGGACGAGCGCACCAACCGGCTCGCCCACGCCCTCACGGATGCCGGGGTCGGCCCGGGCGACCGCATCCTGTGGCTGGGACAGAACTCCTTCCGGATCTGGGAGCTGCTCGGAGCCGCCGCAAAGGTCGGCGCCATGGTCTGTCCCGGGTACTGGCGGTGGGCGGCTCCGGAAATGGCCTTCGCGGTCGAGGACTTCGACCCCAAGGTCGTCGTCTGGCAGGACGAGGAGATCGGCGACACGGTGGGCAAGGCGCGAGCCGAACTGGGCAGCGACCACCGGGCGTTGTGGCTGCGGCATGACATCAAGGGCGCTTCAGGCGCCGCGAGCGCTGCGGGACCCGACTCCTACGAGTCCTTCCTGGCCTCCGGGTCGCCCGAGGACCCGTCCGTCGATGTCGACCCGGACTCCGCGCTCCTGGTCATCTACACCGCCGCGATCACCGGACGGCAGTCCGGCTCGATGCTCTCGCACCGCAACCTGCTCGCCATGGGTACGAGCAGCGCCTGGATGGGCGACATCGGCCGGGAGACCGCCTTCCTCGGCGCCGGACCGATGTTCCACATCGGCAACTACCAGTTCTGGGGCGTCCCGGCCTTCGTCCACGGCGGCAAGAACGTCATCGTCCGCCGCGTGATCGCCGAGGAACTGCTCCCGCTGCTGGCGGCGGAGCAGTGCACCCACGCGTATCTGATGCCCCCGACCATCGCGCAGCTCGTCACCCTGAACCGCGAGGCAGGCCACGACCTCTCCCATCTGCGGGCCAGTGTCGCCGCACCCCTGTGGCAGGGCACCGTGCCCACGGACCAGAGCCGCTTCACCCGCAACGGCGGTGGCGAAGGCCGCGGTTATGGGCAGACGGAGGTGACCGGGTTCGCCGTGACCGGCGCCCATGGCGGCTCGGGCGCAGGCAACGCGGGACGACCGGGACCCTTCAGTGCCGTGCGCATCCTGGACAGCGCCGGCAAGGAGTGCGCGATCGGTGAGGCCGGCGAGATCTGCGTCCGCGGCGACCTCGTGCACCTCGGCTACTGGAACCGCCCGGAGATCAACGAGGAGCGCTTCCGCTTCGGCTGGTGGCACACCACCGACCTCGGACGGCGTGAGCCCGACGGCACGATCAGCTTCCTCGGGACGACGACCCGCATGCTCAAGTCGGCTGCCGAGAACATCTTCCCCGCCGAGGTGGAGAACTGCGTCGAGTCCCATCCCGCGGTGAAGGAGGCCGCCGTGATCGGCGTGCCCAACGAACGCTGGGCCCAGGACGTCAAGGCGGTCGTCGTGCTCCACCAGGACGCCGACGGGGTCACGGCAGCGGACATCGTCGAGCACTGCCGGTCGCGCATCGCCTCGTACAAGAAGCCGAAGACGGTGGAGTTCGTCGAGGCCCTGCCCCGCACCAAGGACTTCGCCAAGGACTACGAGGCACTCGACGAGCGGTTCGGCGGTGGCGGCTATCCCGGCGGCGACACGCTGGGCGCGGGACGGTGACCCCGTGAACGACCGCGTGCCCGTGGTGGCCGGCATCCACGCCACCGAACAGGCGCTGAGCCTCCCCGACCGTGATGCCATGGACCTCGCCCTCGACGCGGTGTCCGGAGCGATCGCCGACGCCGGGCTGACTCCGGCGGACGTCGACGGCGCACAGGTCGACTGGCCAGGTCCCGGCGGCGTACCCGGCGAGGGCAGCTCATGGGCGCGCATGCTCGGCCGGGACCTTCGCTGGACCAGCGACTCGATGCTCGACAACGCGGGCTCCCGGGGCCTGCTGAAAGCGGCGGCGGCCGTACGGGCCGGACTCGCGGACACCGTCGTGGTCGGCGGCTGCAAGCTGGTCGCGCGCGGGGCAGGTCCCGTCGGGGCCGGTGTACCGCTGGAGTTCGCCGATGTGTGGGGCAGCTACGTGGTCGCGCAGTTCGCGCTGGTCGCGGCACGGCACATGCACGAATACGGGACCACGGCCCGCCAGTTGGCCGAGGTCGCGGCGACGATCCGCAACAACGGCACGACCAACCCCGAGGCGATGATGTACGGCCGCGGCCCGTACACCGCCGACGACGTGCTCGCCTCCCGCATGGTCGCCACACCCTTCCACCTGCTGGACTGCTGCATCGTCGGCGAAGGGGGCGCCGCACTCGTGGTGACCACCGCCGAACGGGCCCGTGACCTGCCCCACCCGCCCGTCGCCGTACTCGGCGGAGGCATGGAGTACCACCAGGCCGCGTACGCCAATCCGGCGCTGCACCGGGAGGTCGGGCAGCTGGGCCGTGACGCCGCCTCCCGCGCCTACGCGATGGCCGGCATCGGCCCGCACGACGTGGACGTGTTCTCCCTCTACGACCCCAACTCCTTCGAGATCATCAGGCAGTTGGAGATCCTCGGCCTGTGCGGCGAGGGGGAGGGCGGACCGCTGGCAGCCAGTGGCGCCGTCGCCGTCGGCGGCAAGCATCCCGTCAATCCGGACGGCGGCTGCCTGGCATACGCGTGGAACGGGACACAGCAGATGACGCTCAAGGTCGTCGAGGCCGTACGCCAGTTGCGCGGCAGCGCGGTGCACCAGGTCGAGGGCGCGGAGCTGGCGGTCGTCGGCAACGCCGGATCCGGGGCGCAGCACTACGAGATGAGCGTGCTGGGGAGGACCCGATGAGCCGGCCCGTACCCGTCCCCACCCCGCTGTCCCGGCCGTTCTGGGACGCGGCCGGGCGCGGAGACCTGGTCGTGCCCCGCTGCACGAGCTGCGGCCTGCGCTTCTTCGTGCCCGAACCCGCGTGCCCCGGCTGTATGTCCCGGGACTGGCGGTACGTGCCCAGCGCGGGACGCGGGGCCGTCTACTCGGTGACCGTCGTCCACCGGGCGCCCGGCCCCGGCTTCGACACACCCTTCGCGCTCGCCGTGATCGACCTCGACGACGGCGCCACCCTGCTCTCGCACGTCGACGCCGGCGATCCGGACGACGTCGTCATCGGTATGCGCGTACGCGTGGACTTCCGTGCCTTCACGGACGAGATCACGCTCCCGTATTTCGTGCCGGACACAAGACACGAGCGACTGACAACCGAATGAGCGTGGAGGTGGGCGCGGTGACGAACACGCCGGTACGGGTTCCCAAGATGGCCGAGCTGGTGGCGGCACAACTGCGCCGCAAGATCGTGCGCGGGGAGCTGACGGAGGGGGAGGCTCTGCCGGCCGAGACGGCGTTGATGGAGGAGTTCGCCGTCTCCAGGCCGACGCTGCGCGAGGCGTTCCGGGTACTGGAGTCGGAGTCGCTGATCAGCGTGCGCAGGGGAGCCAGGGGCGGGGCCCGCGTGCAGATCCCCGAGGGCACCGTCGCCGCCCGCTACGCCGGGGTGGTCCTCGAATACCGGGGCACGACCCTCAAGGACGTCTACGACGCCCGTACGGTCATCGAGGCGCCGTGCGCCGGGCTGCTCGCCGAGCGTCGCACGGACGAGAACCTGGAGCGGCTGCGGGCCGCCGTCACCGAGGCCGAAGCGCTGATGGACGACCCGTCGGCCTTCATCCGCGCCCACATGGAGTTCCACGCGCTCGTCGTCGAACTCGCGGGCAACGAGACGCTGAGCGTCCTCAACGGCATGGTCCGGCACATCATCGACCAGGCCAACTGGTCCCACGTCGACCTCGACGCGGGCAGCCCCGAGAACGTACGGGCCAATCGCCGCGGCTTCCGCGCCCACGGCGCGCTCGTCGAGCTGGTGGCCGCCCGCCGGGCCGAGGCCGCCGAGGAGCTGTGGCGCGTCCACCTCCAGGAGGCCGAGGACTACCTGCTCCAGAGCAGGTCCATGACGACGGTCCTGGACCTGCTCGGCTGACCCGACGGTGACCGACTGACAGGCAGCCGTCAGGTGCCGTGCAGTTCCTGCACGATCGGCTCCCAGACCTCGGCGTCGATCTCGTACGCGGTGTAGAAGGACACCCGGTCGACCAGTGACCCGTACCGGCAGCGGATCTCGGCCGCCACGTGCTGCGGCTCGGCCACCACGGCGAAGGTGTGCAGTACGTCGTCGTCGACGAGTCGGCCCATCGCCTCCCACTTGTCGTCGCGGTCCGACTTCGACAACGCGTTGAGCTCGTCGCCGAGTTCGCCCCAGCCGTGCAGCTCCAGGACACCGCGGTAGGCGGGGGTGCTGCCGTAGAACGCGATCTGGCGCCGGGTGCCGTCCACCGCGCGGGCCAACTCCTCCTCGGTGCGCCCGGTCGCGGTCAGCAGCAGATGGGAGACGGAGAAGTCGCCGCGCGCACGGCCCGACTTCGCCAGCCCGGCCTCGACGGTCGGCAGAGTGACCTCCCGCAGATACCGCTCGGTGGTGAAGCCGTGCGCGAGGAGTCCGTCCGCCACCTCGCCCGCCACCCGGGTCATCGCCTCCCCGACGGCGGCCACGAAGACCTGGGGCGCGCCTCCGGGAGCGGGCGGGGGAGAGAAGAACGGGGACATCAGCGTGTGCGTGTAGAAGTCGCCGCGGAAGTCGAGCTTCTCGCCCTCGTTCCAGGCAGCCCAGATGGCGCGCAGCGCGCTCACGTACTCCCGCATCCGGGCCGCGGGCCGGCTCCACGGCATGGCGAAGCGCCGCTCGATGTGCGGCTTGATCTGGCTGCCGAGGCCCAGCACGAACCGTCCGCCGGAATAGGTCTGCAAGTCGTGGGCGGTGTAGGCGAGTTGCATGGGCGAGCGGGCGAAGGCCACCGCGATGGCCGTACCGACCTCAAGCCGGTCGGTGTGCTCGGCCGCGAGCAGCAGCGGCAGGAACGGGTCGTGCTTGGACTCCGAGGCCCACAGGCCGTCGTAGCCCGCCTGCTCGTGGTGCCGGGCCTCCTCGACCACCTCGGCGGTGCGCCACACGTTGAGCTTCCCGTCGACCTTCATACCGCTCCTCCGACCGCGTTCGTGCTGCTGTCCATGCCGATGCGCTGTGCGAGCAGTTCCCGGTGGTACGTCGGATCGCCGAACAGCAGTTGTGATGTCTTGGCCCGCTTCAGATAGAGGTGGGCCGGGTGCTCCCAGGTGAATCCGATGCCTCCGTGGACCTGGATGTTCTGTTCCGTCGCCTGCAGACAGGCGTCGGAGCAGAACGTCTTTGCCAGGCTTGCCACGGCGGGCAGTTCCGGGTCCTCGTTCTCGGCCGCGAGCAGCGCGTAGTGCGCGGCGGCGCGGGCCGACTCCACCTCCAGCAGGACGTCCGCCAGGAGGTGCTTGACGGCCTGGAACGAGCCGATGGGCCGCCCGAACTGGTGCCGCACCTTGGCGTACTCCACCGCCATGTCGAGCGCGCGGGAGGCCACTCCGACCTGCTCGGCGGCCAGCGCCACCGCGGCCCGGTCGAGTACGCCCGACACCAGGTCCCAGCCGTCACCGCCGCTCGTACGGAGCCGGGTCGCCGGTACGTCCTGGTAGTCGAGGCGTGCCTGCCTGCGCGTGGGGTCCATCGTGGGCAAAGGCTCACGGGTCAGCCCGGCCGCGTCGCCGTCCACCCAGAACACGCCGATGCCTTCACCGGTACGGGCCACGGTGAGGACGACATCGGCGGCGGCGCCGTCGAGCACGAACATCTTGTGCCCGGTCAGCAGCCAACTCCCCGCCGACTCATGGGCGGTGAGCCGGATTCCCTCGGAGTCCCAGCGGACGGAGTCCTCGGTGAGGGCCAGCGTTCCGACCAACTCGCCGGAGGCCAGGCCAGGCAGCAGCCGCTTGCGGGCGTCCTCGTCGTCGCAGCGCAGCAGCGTGGTGGTCGCCAGTACGGCCGAGGCGAGGAACGGCGCGCACAGCAGAGCCCGCCCCAACTCCTCCATGACGACGCCGACTTCGACCGGCCCGCATCCCGCACCGCCGTACTCCTCGGGGACGGCCAGGCCTTGGAGGCCGAGCTCCGTTCCCATACGGCGCCACAGTGCCCGGTCGAAGCCCTCAGGGGTCTCCATCAGGCGCCGAACCTCGGTCTCGGGGGAGGTGTCCGCGAGGAACGCCCTTACCGTGCGCCGCAGTTCCTCCTGCTCATCGCTGAACGCGAAGTCCACCCGACTGCTCCTTTCCGGCTTCTCGCTCAGCGCCGGCCGCGCGACGCGATGATCTTCTCCACGACGGCGATGTGATCCGGGTCGTGCATGGTGTCCCGCTCGGCGAGCAGGGCAGGTTCCAGCACGGAGTCCATGGCCTGCTCGAGATGTAGGTTCACCGCCCGCTTGGTCTCGCGCAGCGCCCGCGCGGGCAGAGCGGCCAGCCGCCTGGCCAGGTCCATGGCCTCGTCCAGCAGCTTGTCCTTCGGCACGACGCGGTTGGCGATGCCCAGCCGGACGGCCTCCTCGGCGACGATCCGGTCGCCGAGGAACAGCAGTTCCTTCGCCCGGGTCAGACCGACCAGCAGCGGCAGGACGAGTGCTCCGCCGTCGCCCGCGACCAGCCCGACCTGGACGTGCGGATCGCTGATGTAGGCGTCGTCGGCGATCAGTACGAGGTCGCTCAGCAGGGCAAGGCTGCAGCCGAGGCCCACGGCGGGCCCGTTGACCGCCGCGATCACCGGCAGCGGGCAGCGGACCATGCCGGTGATGATCCGCCGTGCCTCGTCGACGTTCCGCTCCCGGAAAGCCGGGTCGCGCTGGACCCGGGTCATGATGTCGAAGTTGCCCCCGGCGCTGAACGCCCGGCCGCGACCGGTGAGTACGACCACTCGTGCCTCGGGATCGTCGGCGAGTGTGTCCCACACCGACGCGAGACCGGAGTGCAGCTCCTCGCTCATCGAGTTGAGCTGTTCCGGCCGGTTCAGCTCGATCAGCCGGACCGCCCCGTGGGAGGTCACCACCAGATCCGCCGGTTCAGTCATGTCCACACCGCCGCAATCCATCAATGAGTCAGTAGAGTGTAATGCTATAACTAATTAAGCTAACTGGGAACCGGTCGCAGAGTGACGAGGCCGGCCGCGAGGCGACGAGGCTGACGGAGGACGCGTATGCCGGAGCAGGAGTACGAGACCGTGCGGGCCGAGGTGACGGACCGGATTCTCACGGTCACCCTCAACCGGCCGGCGAAGCTGAACGCCTTCAATCCGCAGATGATGCGCGACCTGCTGGACGTCCTGGACGCGGCCGACGCCGACGACGAGGTGCGCGTGGTGGTGGTGACCGGAGCCGGCCGTGGCTTCTGCGCGGGCGCCGACGTCAGCTCCGGCGGCTCGTCCTTCGACCGTCGCAGGGCGGGCGCCTGGCACCGGGACACCGGCGGCCGGGTCGCGCTGCGGATCTACTCCAGCAACAAGCCGGTGATCGCGGCGATCAACGGTCCGGCGGCGGGCGTCGGGGCCAGCATGACCCTGCCCATGGACATCCGGCTGGCGTCGACCTCGGCCAAGTTCGGCTTCGTCTTCGCGCGCCGTGGCATCGTGCCGGAGTCCGCCGCGAGCTGGTTCCTGCCGCGGGCCGTCGGTATGCAGCGGGCCATGGAGTGGGTGGCGACCGGCCGAGTCTTCGGCCCCGACGAGGCCCTCTCCGCCGGGCTGGTCCGCTCCGTCCACTCGCCGGAGGAACTGCTGCCGGCGGCGTACGAACTCGCCCGTGAGATCGCCGAGAACACCTCGGCGATCTCGGTCGCCCTGTCGCGCCAGATGATGTGGCGGATGCTCGGCGAGTCCCACCCGATGGCCGCGCACCGCCTCGACTCGCGGATCATGAGCCAGATCGGCGGCGGCCCGGACCCGGTCGAGGGCGTCGAGTCGTTCCTCGCCAAGCGGCCGCCCGAGTTCCCCGGCCGGGTCAGCAAGGACATGCCGGCCGTCCACCCCTGGTGGCAGGAGGAGGAGTTCCGGCCCTTCGGGGAGTAGCCCCGATCCTCGACGATCCCCGACCGGATCATGGCCGAAACGCCACCCTGCCCAACGGTCCGGGACGGCCACGAGATCATCGATACCGGCCTCGACAAGCTCGACAAGGGCCGAGCGCTCGTCCGTCGGCGCCTTACGAATTGATGAGATCTGTCCGAAACATTGTCGTAGTTTCCCCGAAGTGTTAGCGTCCGCACGGCGTTCATTCAGTTGAATGCGTTAAACCATTACGCCCCGGACGGTGACCATGAGTGATGGTTTCCTGTACGAATCGTTCCGTGGTGTCGACTGGGGAGTCGCCACCGCGGACACCATCGCGGCCCCGCCGCCGCCCCCGCCGGAGCGCGGCGGGCACTTCCGGCAGTGGACCGGCGACATCCGGCAACTGGTCGGTGTCACTCCCGACGCGCACCGGATGGTGGCCGGCTGGCCACGGCTGCAGCCCGACGGCCCCGGCGTCTGGGACCGGCAGGCCCTGGACCGCTGCGACCGCGCCCTCGACTCGCTGCTCGAACTCGGTCTGAAGCCCGGCCTGACGCTGCTCGACCGGTCACTGCCGCCCTGGCTGGAGGCTTCCGGCGGCTGGCTGGCCCGTGACACCGCGGAGCACTTCGCCGCCTTCGCCGCTGAGCTGGGCCGTCGTTTCGGTGACCGCGTGACGCGCTGGATCACCTCCACCGACCTGGCCGGGCCCACCCTCGCCGACCATGTGGCCGGGATGTACACACCGGGCCGGGGAATCGGCCGCGCGGGCCTGTCCACGGTCCATCACATCCTGCTCGCCAACGGACTCGCGACCCAGGCACTCAGGGCGGCCGGCGCGAGCGGCCGCATCGGCACCACGGTCACCCTCGTCGGCGGCTACCCGGCCACCGACGACCCCTTCGACCGCCTCGCCCTGGAACGCCTGGAGAGCTGGACCAACCGCCTCTTCCTGGACCCCATGCTGCTCGGCGAGCACATGGTGACCGAGGACGACGTCTCACCGGTCGAGGCCACCGGCTGCGTACACCCCGGCGACCTGGAGATCATCGCCACCGCCCAGGACATGCTGGGCCTCTCCTGGCACACGCCCTTCCGCGTCACCGCACCGGAGAACCTGCCCCACGTACTGCCGGCCGACAAGTGCCTGGGCACCCTCAACGAAGTCAACCGCCTGCTCGTCGGCCTCGGCTTCGCGATCACCCCGTTCGACGACGTGGAGACGACTGCGTACGGCTGGCCCCTCATTCCTGAGGCGCTCGCCGACGCCGTCGCGGACCTCCACGACCTGTACGGGGAGCTTCTCCCCTCGTTGTCCGTCATCGACAACGGCATGGGCGATCTGGACCTGGTCGACGAGACGGGGCACAGCGACGACGCTCGGCGCAGGGCACTGCTGCGCGCCAGGCTCTCCTGGCTGGGCCGGGTGATCGCACGCGGTGTGCCCGTCTGCGGCTACGAGTACTGGTCGGTGCTCGACAACCTGGAGGCGAAGTTCCGCTACACCCGCCTTTACGCGATGGCGGTCCCGGACCACGAGCCCCCGCCGCGTCCGCCGATGCCCTCGGACTGGGTGCGTGGAGGGGCGTTCGCGAGCCCGGTCCCGTCCGGTGCCGCGGCCGGCCTGACGCTGGTGCCGACCGGGCCCCGGGCTCAGAGCGTCGGAGCCCCGTAGTCCCTGCCCCGGATCAGTCGCACCGGGGTGTAGACGAGCACGTCCTCGTCCCGCTGGTTGCGTACGGTGATCCGGCTGGTCACCACGCCCCGGCCGGGCTTGCTGGAGGGGCGGGAGTCCGTGGTCTCCACGACGGCGTACAGCGTGTCGCCGACGTACACCGGTCCCTGCACCGTCAGCTCCATGTGCAGGAAGGCCAGGCCCGTACCGTGCAGCACGTTCGTCTGGAGTACGAGTCCCTCGGCGATGCAGTATGTCAGCGCCCCCGGGACCAGCCGGCCCGTGTAGCCGCCGTCCGCGGCGTGCGAGGCGTCCCAGAAGAGCGGCTCGTTGAAGCCGCCCCAGGTGATGAAGTTGACCAGGTCCGTCTCGGTGACAGTGCGGCGGGCGGTCCGGAAGACCTGGCCCTTCGGCATTTCCTCGTACGTCATTCCCTTGACCAGCGGTGGGATCTCGGTGGCGGTGTGCTCCGAAGTCATGGCGGCTCCTCAGGCATTCGTGGCGTTCGCAGGCGTCTGCGGGTGTCAGTGGGTGTCAGCCGGTGTCTCTGGGCGTCGGTCGGTGGGCGTCCGTCGGTCAGAGGTCGATCGGGTGCTTGTCCGCCACGCCCTCGAAGTCCGGGGCGCGCTTCTCGCGATGGGCGGCCAGCCCTTCGACGACCTCGTGCCCGCCGAACCCGAAGAACTCCAGACCCAGCGAGGCCTCGAAGATCGGCTGAGCGGTGCGGTACCAGTGGTTGAGGGACCGCTTGGTCCAGCTGACGGCGCTGGCGGGCCCGGCGGCCAGGGCGGTCGCCACACGCAGACCCTCCGGGTGTACGTCCTCGTCGTCCACGCACTTCGACACCAGGCCGATGCGCTCGGCCTCCTCGCCGGTGAGCGTCTCGCAGGTCAGCAGGTAGTACTTGGCCTTGGCCATGCCGCACAGCAGCGGCCAGCAGATGGCGGCGTGATCACCGGCGGCGACCCCGAGGCGCGTGTGCCCGTCGACGATCTTCGCCCTGCGCCCGGCGATGGAGATGTCCGCCAGCATGCCGACGACCAGCCCGGCGCCGACCGCCGGGCCGTGAATCGCGGAGACCACCGGCTTGGAGCAGTTGATCACCCCGTACACCATGTCCCGTGCCTCGCGCATGACCCGGGCCCGCACCGCGTAGTCCCCGGTCATGGCCTCGATGGAGTCGAAGGTCCCGCCGGCCGAGAACGCCTTGCCCGCTCCCTGGACCAGCACCGCACGCGTCTGTTCGTCACGGTCCACGACAGGCCACACATCGGCGAGCTCACCGTGCATCCGAGGATCCACGGCGTTGAGGTTCGGGGCGTCGAGCACGATACGGAGCACGCCGGACGCGGGCCGCTCGAACGTCAGGCTCGTGAACTGGTCGTAGAGATCGGTCACGTCGCGCTCCTGGTGTATTCAGTGCGGATACTATAATTATCTAACTGTATCGAGGAGTGGCTAGCAAGCAGGCGGCAACCGCTTCGCACCGAGGACGGGAAGCGCGGCATGGATCTCACCTTCAGCGTGGAACAGGACGAACTGCGCAAGGTCGTACGGTCGTTCCTCACCAAGCACGCCACGGAGGCCGACGTGCGCCGCCTGGCCGCGGACCCGACCGGGTACGACCCGGTCGTCTGGCGGCGGATGGCCACGGAGATCGGCCTGCAGGGACTCGCCGTGCCGGAGAAGTACGGCGGCTCGGGCTTCGGCTACGTCGACCTCGGTGTCGTCTTCGAGGAGACGGGCCGCGCGCTGCTGTGCGCGCCGTACTTCGCCACCGTCGCCCTGGCCGCCGAGACGCTGCTGCGCTGCGACGACGAGAGGGCCCGCGGCGATCTTCTTCCCGGTATCGCGTCCGGCGAGACCGTGGCCACGCTCGCGCTCACCGAGGAGAGCGGCCGGTGGGACGAGGCGGGCATCCGGCTCAGCGCCCATGACGAGGCGGGCGGTTGGCGGCTGACCGGCGTGAAGACGTACGTCCTCGACGGACACCTCGCCGACCTGCTCCTGGTCGCCGCCCGCACCCCCTCCGGCATCAGCCTCTTCGGCGTCGCGGCGGAAGCACCGGGCCTCGCTCGTACGCCCCTGCCGACGCTCGACCAGACACGCAAGCAGGCCCGGGTGGAGTTCACGAAAACGCCGGCCCGCCTGTTGGGCCCCGAAGGATCGGCCTGGCCGGCCCTCGAACGCACCCTCGCCACAGCCTCCGTACTGCTGGCCGTCGAACAGGTCGGGGGAGCGGGCGCCGCGCTGGACGCCGCCGTGGAGTACGCCAGGATCCGCGAGCAGTACGGACGGCCCATCGGCTCGTTCCAGGGGATCAAGCACAAGTGCGCCGACATGCTCGTGGAGATCGAGTCCGCCCGCTCGGCCGCCTACGGCGGACTGTGGGCGCTCGGCGCGGGCGACGAGGCGGAGACCGCGATCTCGGCGGCCGTTGCCCAGGCGTTCTGCTCGGAGGCCTTCACGAAGGTGGCCGGCGACAACATCCAGGTCCACGGCGGCATCGGCTTCACCTGGGAGCACCCCGCGCACCTGTACCTCAAGCGGGCCAAGAGCTCCGAGGTGCTGCTCGGCACGCCGTCGTACCACCGGGAGCTGCTCGCCGCCCGGCTCGGCATCTGATCACCGGCAAAGGAGCTGGCATGGAGCTGGACTTCGGACCCGCGGTACGCGACTTCCGCGACGAGCTGCGGGACTGGCTGGCCGAACACCTCGTGGGGGAGTTCGCCGAGCACCGGGGCGTGGGCGGCCCCACCGACGGGGCGGCCTGGGAGGTCCGCCTCGCCTGGGACCGCGAGCTGGCGGCCGGGAACTGGCTGGGGGTCGGCTGGCCGCAGGAGTACGGCGGACGGGGGCTCGGGCTCCTTGAGGAGATCGTCTTCGAGTACGAGTACGCCCGCGCGAACGCCCCCTACCGGGCCACCGGCAACGCCCTCGACCTGCTCGGCCCGATGCTCCTGAAGATGGGCAGCGAGGCGCAGCGGAAACGCTTCCTGCCGCCGATCCTCTCCGTCGAGGAACTCTGGGGCCAGGGCTTCAGCGAACCGGGCGCCGGCTCCGATCTGGCCTCCGTGCGCACGAGGGCCGAGCGCGACTACGGGAGCACGTCCTTCGAGGGCACCTCCCGCCCGACCGGAGTCGAGAGCGGGGGCGAGTGGGTGGTCAACGGGCAGAAGGTGTGGACCTCCTTCGGTATCCACGCCGACTGGCTCTACGTCCTCACCCGCACCGACCCCGACTCCCGGCGGCACAAGGGACTGACGATGCTGCTCGTCCCGGCCGACCAGCCGGGCGTGGAGATCCGGCCCATCCGCAACCTCGCGGGCCAGGACGAGTTCGCCGAGGTCTTCCTCTCCGACGCACGCACCGACGCCGACATGGTCGTGGGCGAGGTCGGCCAGGGCTGGCGCACGGCGATGGCCACCCTCGGCATCGAACGCGGCACCACCCTGCTGCCCCAGCAGCTCACCTTCGAGCGGGAGGCCGAGGCCCTGATCGGCCTGGCCCGCGAGCGGGGCGCGCTCGACGACCCGATGCTGCGCCGCCGGATCGTGGACGCCTGGATCTCCGTACGCATCATGCGCACCACCAACCTGCGGACCATCGCCGAACTGACCGCGGGCCGCCCGCCGGGACCGCAGGCCACCACGGCCAAGCTGTACGCCTCGACCCGGCACCAGCAACTCGGCCATCTGGCCATGGAGTTGGCCGGCCCCGCCGGGCAGATCGTCGGCGAGGACTACGGCCTGGACACCCGGCAGCGCTCCTTCCTGCTGTCGCTCGCGGAGACGATCTACGGCGGGTCGAGCGAGATCCAGCGCAACATCATCGGGGAACAGGTCCTCGGCCTGCCGAAGGAGCCCCGGCCATGAGCGACGCCGCGGATCAGCAACTGCAGGGTGCGGGACGGTCCTTGGAGGACCGCATCGACCGCGTCGAGTCGCACCTCGCCATCGAGCAACTGCCCATCCGCTACGCGCTCGCCGTGGACGCCCGAGACCTCGACGCCTGGGCCTGCTGCTTCCGGCCGGACGTGGAGATGGGGCGGCACGGCCGGGGCCGCGAAGCGCTGCGGGCGTACATCGAGCCTCTCGTCCGGGGCTTCCGCCGGTCGGTGCACCAGATCTGCGGCCACCGCATCGAGTTCGCCGACCGCGACACGGCGACCGGTGCCGTCTACTGCCGCGCCGAGCACGAGGTGGGGGACCGGTGGATCGTGATGGCGATCTGCTACCGGGACGACTACGCGCGCGTGGACGGCGAGTGGTACTTCTCCCGCCGCCGCGAGCAGCACTGGTACGCGGCCGACGTGACCGAGCGTCCTCAGGCCGTGGGCTTCAACGGCTGGGAGGGGTCCGGAGAACCGGCGCTGCCGGACGCCTTTCCCTCATGGGCGCCCTTCTGGAAGGACATGTGATGCAGCGAGGCACACGGCTGGCCGGGAAGACGGCTCTCGTCACCGGCGGAGGACAGGGGGTCGGCCGCGGTATCGCGCTCGCGCTGGCCGCCGAGGGGGCGGCCGTGGTGATCACCGGCCGTACCGAGGAGAAGCTGAAGGACACCGCCGGGGAGATCGCCGAGCGTGGCGGCAGGGCGCACCTCGTGGTCGGCGATGTGGGCGAGCGCGGCGACGTCGACCGCATGGTGGCCGAGACGGTACGGGAGTTCGGCGGGCTCGACGTGCTCGTCAACAACGCCCAGTCCTCGGTCCAGCGCCGGCTGGAGAAGACGTCGTACGAGGACGTCGAACTCACCTATCGCAGCGGGCCGTTGGCCGTGTTCCATGCGATGCAGGCGGCCCTGCCCCACCTCAGGGACAGCCGCGGGAGCGTCGTGAATCTCGGCTCCTCGGCCGCCGTGCAGGGAGAAGTGACCTTCGCGGCCTACGCGATGGCCAAGGAGGCGATCCGGGGGCTGACCCGGGTTGCCGCGAGGGAGTGGGGTGCGTACGGGATCCGCGTGAACGTCGTCTGCCCCGCCGCGCTCAGTCCGGCGGCGGAGGAGTACCTGGCCGCGCACCCGCAGAAGGCGTCGGAGCTCGCCCACGAGATTCCGTTGGGCCGGCTCGGAGCCCCGGAGGCGGACATCGGCCGCGCGGTGGCCGCACTCGTCAGCGACGACATGGTGTATCTGACCGGGGCGACGCTGATGCTGGAGGGGGGCCGGACGTTGATCGGGTGACCGGTGCGTCCGGCAGGGCCTCTTTCGCCCCCGCCGCCCCTACCCATTCCCGTCCCTTCTGGGGGCTGCGCCCCCCAGACCCCCGCTATCGGCCTGAACGACCTCGTCCTCAAACGCCGGACGGGCTGGGTACTTCAGCCCCTCCGGCGTTTCAGGAGCGGGGGTTCGGGGGCTGGCCCCC
>NZ_JAPWHT010000230.1:0-16308 GCF_027270795.1 Streptomyces sp. ActVer | reverse complement strand
CCGCTCCTCGCGTCCGGTGAACCCGCAGATCACGACGCCATGGACAACCACACCAGACCCGTAACTTCACGGCCTTGGGCTAAGGGTCGCCTGGAACGCCGCGCAGGCCAAGGGATTCGCCACCCGCACGGCCGACAAGCCGACCACCTTCGCTGGGCTGCGCGCCGCGGTCTCGGCCAACCTGGCGGTCTCGACGATCGGGTACCCGTTCGTCGAGACCGACATGATCGGCGGCTCGCTCAGCTACCCGCCGCCCACCAAGGAGGTCCTGACCCGCTGGGCGCAGGCGGCATCCCTGATGCCGCTGATGTACGCCTCCACCTCGCCCACCGGTGTACGGGACGCGACAACCGGCGAGTGGGTCGGCTACGACCGGGAAACGGTCGACCTCTACCGGTCGGCCATCGCGACGCACGAGCGGCTGGCCCCGTACATCTGGGATCAGGTGCAGAGCACCCTGAAGACCGGCGATCCGATCATGCGGCCGCTGTTCTTCGACTTCCCGAAGGACGAAGCGAGTTACACGGTCACTGACGAGTGGATGCTCGGCCCGGCCGTCCTGGCCGCGCCGAAGCTCGACGAAGGCACCACCCGGGATGTCTTCCTGCCGGCAGGTACATGGCGCGACGTCACCAACGGCAAGGTCGTACGCGGTCCGGTGACGCTCAGGGGGTACGCGGCACCGCTGGGCGTGACCCCGGCGTTCGTGAACCTCAAGGCCGAGGGCGCCACCAAGGCGTACCGGGCCCTCGCGCGTACCGGCGCGGAACGGTAGGGGGCGGCGCATGCATGCGATACGCGGCAGACTCGCGGCCTTGCTCCTGGCGGTCGTGGCCGTCGTGGCGGGGACGATGGCACCCGCCGAGGCCGGTGGTCAGCAGGACGATCGGCGCGCCTGGACGGGGACCTGGGCGACGGCGCCGAGCGAGCACTACGACGTCTCGGGGATGTCCGAGGTGACGGTACGGATGCCGGTGCACACCAGCGTCGGCGGTTCGTCCGTACGCATCCGGCTGACCAACGCCTACGCCACCGACCCGGTGACCATCGGGCACGCGACGGTGGGCCTGCGCGACGGCGGCTCCGCCGTGGCGCGCCCGTACGACCTGCGGTTCGGCGGGAAACGCGAGGTCACCGTCCCGGCGGGCGGCCAGGCCGTCAGTGATCCGGTCGGACTCTCCGTACCGGCCCTGGCCGACCTCGTGGTCAGTCTCCATCTGCCCGGCCAGGTCACGCACATCACCGATCACTGGTGGGCGCAGCAGACCGTGTACTGGACGGACTACGGGGCGGGCGACCACGCCGCCGACACCGCCGGTGACGCCTTCACCTGGACCACCACCAGCTGGCCTTTCCTCAGCGGCGTCGATGTGACCGCGCCGAAAGCCCCGTCGGTCGTGGCGCTCGGCGACTCGATCACCGACGGGTCCTTCTCGACGGCCGACACCAATCAGCGCTGGCCCGACCTGCTGTCCGCCCGCCTCAACGCCTGCCGGCCCGGTGCCGGGGTGCTCAACGCGGGCATCACCAGCAACCGGATCACCGCCGGGACCGCGACCAACCCCTCGGCCCTCGACCGTCTCGAACGGGACGTGCTCTCCCAACCGGGGGCCAGGACCCTGATCCTCTTCGAGGGCATCAACGATCTCGGCGGGGCGAGTTCCGAGCAGATCATCGCCGGGATGACGGAGATCGCGGACCGGGCGCATCAGCGCGGGATGCGGGTCGTCGGCGCCACGATCACGCCGTACAAAGACTTCACCTGGGGCGGCTGGAGTGAGGAGACGGAGGCCCGGCGGCAGCAGGTCAACGCCTTCGTGCGGGACTCCGGCGGGGTGTTCGACGACTACGCCGACTTCGACCGGGCGGTACGGGACCCGGCGGATCCGCGGCGGCTGGATGCGGCGTACGACTCCGGTGACCACCTCCACCCCAACGACGCCGGGATGAAGGCCTTCGCCGACTCCATCGACCTGACCACGCTCGGCCTCGGCCGCGGCTGTTCCTGAGGAGAACCCGTGCTTGGACATCTACGTGGAGATCGACCTGGACACCTGCGTGGACGCCGAAGATGCGCAGCCCTGACCGCGACCGTGGTGGCCGTCCTGGTGTCCCTGCTCCCGGCGACTCCGGCCGAGGCCGGGGCCAAGCCGGGGGAGTGGACAGGGACTTGGGTGACCGCGCAGCACGCCTCGTACGACCCGGGCATCTCGGAGGTGACCGTACGGATACCGGTGCGGGTGAGCGCCGGTGGGTCGAGCGTACGCATCCGCCTGACCAACGCCTTTACCACCGAGCCGGTGACGATCGGGCACGCGACCGTAGGCCGCGGTGACGGCGGCTCGGGCGTCGCGAAGCCGCGCGAGCTGCGGTTCGGCGGCAAGGACGAGGTGACGATCGCCGCCGGGGAACAGGCGGTGAGCGATGCGGTCCGGGTCCCCGTGCCGGCCCGCAGAGACCTGGTCGTCAGCCTGTACTTCCCCGGCCGGCTGACCCACATCAGCCAGCACTGGATGGGCCTGCAGACCGTCTACTGGACGCCCGACGGAGGCGGCGACCACGCCTCGGACGCCGACGGGGACGCCTTCACCCGGACCGACTCCACCTTCCCGTTCCTGACCGGCGTCGACGTACGGGGTGGCGACACGGCGGGTGCCGTGGTGGCGCTCGGAGACTCCATCACCGACGGGGCGTCCTCCACGGCGAACGCCAACCGGCGCTGGCCCGACTATCTGGCGGGGCGCCTGTCGGCCTGTTCGTCCACCGCCGGAGTGCTGAACGAGGGCATCAGCGGCAACCGGATCACGGCCGGCACCGACGGCAACCCGTCGGCGCTGGAACGGCTGGAACGCGACGTGCTGTCGCAGCCGGGCGCCCGGTCGGTGGTCCTGTTCGAGGGCGTCAACGACCTCAGCTGGGGCGGCGCCACCGGCGACCAGGTGATCGACGGCATGAAGGAGATCGCGCGCCGTGTCCACGCCCGCGGGCTGCGTCTGATCGGCGCGACCGTCGTCCCGTACCGCGGCTGGGGCGACTGGTGGACCGAGGCCAAGGAGGCACACCGGCAGAAGGTCAACGCGTTCGTGCGCGACTCGGGCGGCGTCTTCGACGACTACGCCGACTTCGACAAGGCGATACGGGATCCCGACGATCCCACGCGCTACGCCGCCGCGTTCGACTCCGGTGACCATCTGCACCCCAACGACACCGGCATGAAGGCCTTCGCCGACGCCGTCGACCTCACCACCCTCGGGGCGGCACGCGACTGCCCCTCGGCCCGCGTCCGGCTGACCCCGTACCGGCCGACCCTGCAAGCCGGCGGCGAGGGCACGGAGATCACGTCGACCGTCACCAACACCGGTCCCACAAAGGTCACCCAGGTCGGCACCCGCCTCGATCTCCCCGACGGCTGGTCCGCCGAACCGGCCGGCAGCGCACGGATCCGCTTCCTGGCCCCGGGCGACAGCGTCACCGTCACCTGGACGGTGACCCCCGCGGCCGACGCGGCCTGGGGCACCCACGAGATCGGCGTACGCACGTCCTTCGTCCAGGACGGCCGTGCACGGCACGACTCCGACAGCGTGGACGCCACGGTGACCCCCACTCCCTCCGAGGTGCGGGCGCCGTACCTGACGACCGCCACCACCACCGAGCAACCCCAGTACGCGCAGAACGGCGGCCAGTTCGCCATCTGGGCGGGCGGCCAGGACCTGTCCGGCTGGAAGGACGAGAAGGCGGCGGTCTACCTCGCCGACGCCGCCGGGCCGTCCGGCACCGTGACCGCCCGGGTCGTCGCTCAGACCGGCAGCGGCCCGTCCGCCAAGGCGGGGATCGCCGTCGCCAACGACCTCACCGCGCCGGAGACGGGCGGTTACGCGGTGCTCACCATGTCCGCGCAGTTAGGCCTGGAGTTCCTGACCGACAGCGACGGCGACGGAAAGCTCGACACCTGGGCCGGGGGCGGCAGTTCGTACCACCCGGCCTGGCTGAAGCTCGTCCGCGACGGCACCGTCTACACCGCGTACGCCAGTTCCGAGGGCACCGCCTGGCAGCAGGTCGCCACCGCCACCGTGCCCTCCGCGAGCGGCAGCGGCGACGCCGGGCTGGTCGCGAGCGCCGTCAACCTCAACCACCCCGGCCAGAGCACGACCGCACTCTTCGACTCCTTCTCCATCCACGACTGAGAGGCAACGACGTTCATGACAGTCGACCGCCGACACTTCATGACCACCGCGGCCGCCCTCGGCGGCGCCGTGCTCCTCGCCCCGCCCGGGACAGCCCAGGCCCTCGCGCAGGGCACTGTGTCCGGGACCCCGGGCATTCCCGACTACCAGCCCACCAAGGCGTCCCTCGACACCCATCCTGTGCCGCGCTGGTACAAGGACGCCAAGTTCGGCATCTTCGTCCACTGGGGCGTCTACTCGGTGATCGGCGGCGCGACGCCGAGAAGCGCCTCCGAGTGGTACCTCTGGTACCAGAGCACCAAGGACTCCGCCGAGTGGAAGTACCACCGCGACACCTACGGCGAGGACGTCACCTACGACGACCTCATCCCGCAGTTCACGGCCGAGAAGTACGATCCCGACGCCTGGGTGAAGCTGTTCGAGCAGGCGGGAGCCGAGTACTTCGCGCTGACCAGCAAGCACCACGACGGATTCGCCCTCTACCCCAGCAAGGTGACGGACCGTCACTCCGTGGCGTACGGCCCGAAGCGCGACCTCGTCGGTGAGTTGATGACCGCGGCCCGCAAGCGCGGCACCGTGCGCCCGGGCCTGTACTACTCGCTCGGCGAGTACTTCAACCCGGCGATCGGCCGGCCGATGCGCAACTTCTACACCGACCAGGAAATCCCGATGACCGGCTACAGGCCGGTCGAGGACTACGTGGGCGACTACGAACTCAAGCAGCTGTACGAGATCATCGACCGCTACGACCCGGAGCTGCTGTGGGCGGACGGACAGTGGTTCCGGCCCACCGGCGAACCGCCGTGGCGCAGCGAAGAACCCCTGGCCCACTACTACAACCAGGCCAAGAACCGTAAGCGCCCCAAGGGCGTGGTGATCAACGACCGGTTCGACACCCACTTCGACTTCGCGACGTACGAGCAGCGCACCAACCCCACGATGGATCCGCAGAAGTGGGAGTGCTGCATGACGATGGGCTACTCCTGGGGCTACAACAAGCACGAGCCGGACGAGGACTACAAGACCTCCGAGTTCCTGATCCGGCTGCTCGCCGACGTGGTCAGCAAGAACGGCAACCTGCTGCTCAACATCGGTCCCAGGCCGGACGGCACGATCCCCGAGATCATGCAGGAGCGGCTGCGGGACATCGGCGCCTGGCTGAAGGTCAACGGCCCGGCGATCTACGGGTCGACGCCCTGGGTGCGGGCGGAGGAGGAGGGCGGCTCACCCGGTATCCGCTACACCGTCTCCCCGGGCAAGTTCAACATCATGGTGCTGGGCGCGCCCAGCGGCACCCTCTCGGTGCCTGGCGACATCCCCATCAGTGCCACTTCCCGGATCCGGCTGCTCGGCACGAGCGGCAGTCTGAGGTGGACCCGCGGTGACGGAAAGATCAACATCACCGTCCCGTCCTCCCTGCCCAGCGACATCGCCAACGTCTTCACCGTCGACTGGGCCCGGTGAGCGGCATGGGAATCCGTAGCGGTACCCGGTTCGACACCCTGGGGCCCACGCTCACCGTCACCACGGAGCCGGCCGAGCCGGCCGGCGGAGACACGGTCACCGCCACCGCGGTCCTCACCAACGACGGCCCCTTCCCGCTCCGCAACGCCGTGCTCCACCTGATCGACCCCGGCGCGACCACGGCGGCGAAGACCATCCCGCTCGGCGACCTGCGGCGCGGCGCGAGGACGACCCGGCGCTGGGAGACGGCGATGCCGGCCGGAGTGGCCGGGAACGTGTCGTTCACCGCGCACGTGGTCTTCGACGTCGACGGGCACAGCAGCGACTGCGCGCGGTCCGCGAAGACGTTCACCGTGCCCTACGAGCCCAATGAGGTGCGGGACCCGTACCGGACGTTCGCCACCACCGACGAAGCCGAGTTCGGCCAGTACGGCAGCCAGTTGGTGATCTGGGCGGGCGGCCGCGACTTCTCCGGCGGCACCGACGAGAAGGGGGGCATCCTCCTTCCCGGATCCGCCGCCGAGTCGAGCGTGGTGCAGGTCAAGACGGTCAGCCTGACCGGGAGCGACAATCCCACCGCCAAGTACGGCATCGCGGTCGCGGGCGACCTCACCTCGCCGGAGAAGGGCGGCTACGCCGTACTCACCATGTCGAAGTCGTTCGGCCTGGAGTTCATGACCGACAGTGACGGCGACGGACGGCTCGACACCTGGGCCGGTGGCGGCGGTTCCACCCACCCCGCCTGGCTGCGCCTGGTCCGCGAGGGCACCACTTTCACCGCGTTCTCCAGCACCAACAACGGCCTTTCCTGGACCGAGACCGCGAGCGTGGACGTCCCCTCCGCGAGCGGCGCCATGGACGCCGGCGTCGTCGCGAGCGCGGTCAACGTCAACTACCCCGGCACGACCGTCCAGGCGGTCTTCGACCACTTCTCGGTGGAGGAAGCATGAGTCCCTACCGCTCCGACGAGGACTTCCTCACCCCGCCCGTCTCGATCACCGTCGAGCCGTCCGCCCCTGAGCCCGGTCAGGCGGTGACACTGACGGCCAGGCTCACCAACACCACGCGGATCGTGCTGCGCGGCACGGTGCTGTATCTCTCCGTGGACGGCGCCGACCAGGCGGCCGCCGTCCTCGGCAAGGTGGAGCCCGGCAAGTCGGTGACCCGCACCTGGAAGACCCGGCTCCCCGACGACGCCGAGGGAGTGGTCCCCTGCATCGCGCACGTGCTCTTCGACGTGCACGAGGACGGATCCGACTGCACCCGCGCGACCTCGTCGCTGAAACTGCCGTACAGGTCGCTGGCCGGTGCCTTCGACAACGCCGGCATCTCCTCCGACGACGCCACCACCACCGCCGACATCGACGCCTCACGTTCCAGCCTGTCCGCCCAGGCGCTGGCATCGGCCGGACTGACTCCCGGGGCCTCGGTCACGTACGGCGGGACGGCCTTCACCTGGCCGGACACCGAGCCCGGGGCCAAGGACAACGTGGTGTCCTCCGGGCAGACCGTACGGCTGTCGGGCACCGGGTCGCGGCTGGCCTTCCTCGGCACCTCCACCTGGGGCGACGGCAAGGGGCCCGGGAAGGTCGTGTACGCGGACGGTACGGAGCAGGCCTTCTCCGTCGAGGTCCCCGACTGGTACTCGGCGAACCCCGCGGCCGCGGTGGTACTGCCCTACCGCAACACCCCCTCGGGCCAGGACAGGAACCCCGTCAGCCTCTACACCTTCGGCGTCGAGCTGGAGGACAAGGAACTGCACTCCGTCGTGCTGCCGAAGGTCAGCGACGGCCTGACGAGTGGCGTGCCCGCTCTGCACATCTTCGCGTTGACCGTCGCCTGATCCGAGCCGCGGCATCGCACCACGGCTCGGAAGATCCGAAAAGTCTTGAGAGGACGTTCATGACAGGCAATCACCCGCTCAGCCGCAGACGCCTGCTGACCGGAGCGGCCGCGTTCGGCGGAGTGGTGCTGCTGACGCCGCCGCCACGTGCCCACGCCGCTCCGGCGGCTGCGGACACGGTCGCGAAGCCGTTCAACACGACCCCCGCATCGGTCGCGCTGCGACGACTGCTGCCCGACCACCACCGGCAGGTGACGCTGCGCGCGCTGGACTCCGGCAGCGCCGACCGGTTCAAGGTCACCGGCCGGGCCGGGGCGATCACCGTGGAGGGCACCAGCCCGGCGGTGCTGCTCACCGGCCTCAACACCTATCTCGCGCGGGCGGCGAAGGCCGACATCTCCTGGAACGGCGAACAGCTGAACCTCCCCAGGCTGCTGCCCGCCCCTGACGGGGAGATCGCCGGATCGGCGAACGTGCCGCACCGGTTCGCCCTCAACGACACCAACGACGGCTACACCGGCCCCTACCGGGACTGGGACGCGTGGGAGCGCGAGCTGGACGTCCTCGCGCTGCACGGCATCAACAGGGTGCTGGTCTACACCGGCGGCGACGCCGTCTACTACGACACCTTCCGGCAGTTCGGCTACTCCGACGCCGAGATGCGGGCGTGGATTCCGGCACCGGCCCATCAGCCGTGGTGGCTGCTGCAGAACATGTCGGGGTTCGGCGGTCCGGTGTCCAGGCGGCTCATCGAGAGGCGCGCCGATCTCGCCCGGAAGATCACCGACCGGGTGCGCGAACTGGGCATGACACCGGTGCTGCCCGGCTACTTCGGCACCGTGCCGGACGACTTCGTCGACAGACACGGCGGGGACGCGGCCGTGGTCCCCCAGGGCTCCTGGGGCGCCTTCAAACGACCCGACTGGCTCGACCCGCGCACCACGGCCTTCGACGAGGTGTCCGCCGCCTTCTACCGGGCCCAGTCGGAGCGGTTCGGCGACAGCACGATGTACAAGATGGACCTGCTGCACGAGGGCGGCAACCCCGGTGAAGTTCCGGTGGACGAAGCCGCGGCAGCCGTCGAAGGGGCGCTCCGGAACGCCCACCCGGGCGCGATCTGGGCCATCCTGGGCTGGCAGTCCAACCCGTCCACGGCGCTGCTCGACGGCGTCGACAAGTCCCGGATGCTCATCGTGGACGGCCTGTCCGACCGCTACACCACCGTCACGGACCGGGAGAGCGACTGGGGCGGCACCCCGTACGCCTTCGGCAGCATCTGGAATTTCGGCGGCCACACCCCGATGGGCGCCAACGCCCCGGACTGGGTGGAGCAGTACCCCAAGTGGCGTGACAAGGAAGGCAGCGCGCTCGCCGGGATCGCGGCGATGCCGGAGGCCGCCGACAACAACGCGCCCGCGCTCGCGCTCCTCACCGACCTGGCGTGGACACCCGGCACCATCGACCTCGACGACTGGTTCGCCGCGTACGCCGTGTCCCGGTACGGAGGCGAGGACCCGCACGCCATCGCGGCCTGGAAGACGATCCGCGACACCGCGTACAACATGACCCGCAAGGATGCGTGGAGCGAGGCGCCCGACGGACTGTTCGGGGCCCGGCCGAGTCTGGGCGCCAACAAGGCCGCCGCCTGGGGCCCGGAGGCCGACCGCTACGACACCACGGTCTTCGACGCGGCCCTCACCGAACTGCTCCAGGTCGCGCCGCGGCTGCGCGACAGCTCCGCCTACGCCTACGACCTCGCCGACGTGACCCGTCAGGTGCTGTCCAACCGCAGCCGCGTGCTGCTGCCCCGGATCAAGTCGGCGTACGAGGCCGGGGACCGCGCCGGCTTCGACCGGCTCACCAAGACCTGGCTCAGCTGGATGAAGCTGATGGACAAGGTGCTGGCCACGTCCCCGCAGCACCTGCTCGGACGGTGGCTGGCCGACGCCCGGTCCTGGGGCGCCACCAGGGCCGAGAAGGACCAGCTGGAGTACGACGCACGGTCGATCATCACCACCTGGGGCGGCCGGGAGAGCAGCGAGGAAGGGCTGCACGACTACGCGAACCGGGAATGGGCGGGGCTGGTCGGCGGCCTGTACCACACGCGCTGGAAGACATACTTCGGCGAGTTGTCCGCCGCGCTCGCGGCCGGCCGGGAGCCGGCCGAGATCGACTGGTTCGCGCTGGAGGACCGCTGGGCGCACCAGCACGACAGCTACCCGGTGCAGACGTCGGGCGACATCCACAAGCTGGCCCGGAAGGTGCGTGACACCCTGGTGGCCGATCCCGACCAGGTGGCGCTGACCGGGTCCGCCGACCGGGGCGCGGTGGCGGAGGGCCACCCGGTGACGGTGACCGTGTCGTTCACCAACCGAAACGGCTTCGGGCCGGCGACGGACGTGACGCTGTCCGTCGAAGCGCCGGAAGGGATGACCGCCGAGCCGGCCGGAGCCACCACCGCGGCGTCGGTCGCCCCGGGCGAGACCTTCTCGGCGAATTTCCGGGTCACCCTCACCAAGGCTGCCGGCGCGCTGGTCTCCCGGGTGCCGGTGGGCGCGTCCTACCGGACCGGCGCCGCGCGGGGCTCGGCCTCGGCGACGGTCCGGCTGATGGCGGGCACCGGGGTGGTCGACCCCTACCGGAGCGCCTCCTCCAACGACGCGGTCTTCGGCCAGACCGGCGACGCGATCGCCATCGAGGGCGCGGGCGCCGACCTGTGGGGCGGCACCAACGAGTTCGGCACGGTCTACCGCCCCGCCGCCTTCGGGGCCTCCTCGACCGCCACCGTCCAGGTCACCTCGCAGGACACCACCGGCGGCTGGGCCCGCGCCGGGCTGATCGTCCGCAACGACCTCTCCGAGAGCGGCAACGGCTCGGCCGGCTACGTGAACCTGGCGGTGACTCCGTCCAACGGCTGCGCGCTGTCCTGGGACTCCGACGGCAACGGCCAGTTCGACTCCATCGAGTTGACCGGTTCCCTGGCCGCCCCGGTGCACCTGCGACTGACGCGCTCCGGCGACGCGTACACCGGTGAGTGCAGCCGCGACGGCGTCTCCTGGACCAAGGTCGGAACCGCCACACCGGGCGGCGCTGCCGGCACCCAGGACATCGGCGTCTTCATGACGGCGGCCAACGGCTGGACCGGCACCCGCGGGATCGCCGGCTTCGAGGACTTCTCCGTCACCTGAGCGGCCGGGCCGGCCGGGCCGGGGCCGCCCCACGCGTCTCCGGCCCCCTTCCGTGAACAGGTCGCCCGGGCCTGTGAGCGGGCCGCCCTGGCGCTGCGTGCCCGTGCCCCCGAACCCACACGACCGGAACCTGGCAACTCCTGATACGAGGTTGCTTCCTTGGTGGGCCCCGGCCGGAAGGTTCCGCAAGTCTGGACGGCATCGGTTGCCGACGGTGGTCGGGGCGGCGCTGGCCGGCAGTACGTCGGTGTACGCGATCGTGCAGTGGATCGCCGGGTGCTCATGGAAGACCCTGAAGGTGGGTCATGAGGGACAGAGGGGACTGGACGGCCCAACCGCCTTGGACGCAACGGTGCTTGCGCTGTGGACCTTGTGGTGCTCCAGCCAAGTTGTGAGCCGTTTGACGCCGATCCGACGCAGGGGGCTGGGGGCCAGTACTCGGCCAGCATGACGACCGGACCTTCCCTTGTCGTCGCCCGGCCAAGCGGATGTGTTGGCCCGTCCAGTGCTACGGCGTGGTGGGCAGGTGCGGGGAGCGGAGTAGGAGCAGGGTACGGGGGAGCCCCTCGCGGATTGTCGATCCCGGCGTCCGCGCCTGACTCCATCATCGGTTTGTGGGTACAGAGGCGAGAGAGGCGAGAGAGGCGAGAGAGGCGATCGGCCCCCTCTGGGCAACATTGAGGCCTTTGCGCATCTTGTTCCGCCATGGCCGCGTCGGTGTGCGGATTCCGGGTGCTCGGCGGTGCCGCCGGGCAGACACTGGAATCGGCCCGTCGGGTGCGGGCCGGAGGCCGTTGTGGCCGTGGTGCCGGCCCGCAGTCCAGTCCGCTGATGCGGTACCTGGTGGGGCCCGCGTCACGGCGGGGCAGGACAGGAGGATTCCATGTCTTCGCGCGAACTCGACGAGAAGACGGTGACCACGCTCGTGGCCGAGGCCACGGCGGCTCCGTCCATGCACAACGCGCAGCCTTGGCGTTTCCAGTACGTCGCCGACGAGCGTCTCCTGCTGCTGCGCGCCGACCTCGCGCGGGCCATGCCCCGGTCCGATCCCGGCAACCGGGCGCTGCACATCGGCTGCGGGGCGGCGCTGTTCAACCTGCGCGTCGCCGCCGCGCACACGGACCTCGTCCCAGACATCCGGCTGCTGCCCGAGCCACAGGATTCACTGCTGCTCGCGGCCGTCCACCTGGCCGACCCGGGTGAGCGACGCTTGCTGCAGGACGACCTGGCGCGACTGCATGAGGCGATCCGGCAGCGGCACACCAGCCGCCATCCCTTCGCCGAGAAGGACATCCCGGAGGACGTCCAGACCGCCTTGCAGGATGCGGCGGCGCGCGAGTCGGCCGTCCTCCTCTTCCCCGGCCCCTGGCACGCCGAGACCGTGCTCGACCTGGTCCGCGATGCGGAGAGCCGCGACGCCATGGACTCCGGCGCCCGCGCGGACCTCATCCGCTGGACCCGGCTCGGGGCGGAGGGGGACACCGCCGTCGACGGCGTCCCCGAGTACGCCTTCGGCCCGCGCAAACGGGACGGCAAGGCTCCTGTACGGGACTTCGCCGGACGCCGGCCGGTTGCCGACCGCGGCAGTACCGCCTTCGAGCACACCCCGCACCTGGCCCTGCTGAGCACCCCCGGTGACACACCCGCCGACTGGCTGCGCGCCGGACAGGCCCTAGGTGACTGGTGTTAATCGTTGGGGCTCGCGTTGGGTCTTCTGCATGTGCCAGGCTTCCGGGTGTTGGTCGCTGGGTGTGGGGAGAGGTTGAGCGATGGCAGTGGGCCGGACTCCGATGCAGCCGGGGTTGCTCTCCTCCACGGCGGGTTTCTGCGAGGGTCGGCTGGCGCCGAACTCGATCTACACGGTGCTGCACCGTGAGTGCCGGGCGTTGTTCCCCGATGAGATGTTCGCCGATCTGTTCGCCGAGGACGGCCGCAGGTCGGTACCGCCGATGATCGTGGCGGTCGTGATGGTCCTGCAGCGTCTGGAGGGCTTGTCCGATCGTGAAGCGGTCGAGCGGTTCGCGTTCGACGTGCGCTGGAAGTACGCCGCCGGCGGGCTGGACTTCGATCATCCGGGGTTCGTGCACACCGTGTTGGTGGACATGCGGGCGCGGCTGGCCGCTTCGGCCCGCCCGGACCGGATCTTCGAGCGGACGGTGGAAGTGGCCGCGCAGGCGGGGCTGGTCGGCCGCAGGCGGGTGCTGGACTCGGCACCGATCTACGACGCGGTGGCCACGCAGGACACCATCACGCTGATCCGTTCGGCCGTCCGCGGCCTGCTGCGGGCGGCCGACCACGTGCTGCGGGCCCAGCTGCGGGCGGTGATCTCCAGCGAGGACACCTACACCAGCGCGGGCAAGCCGGCCATCGACTGGACGGATCCGGCCGAGCGAGAGGCTCTGGTCGACTCGCGGGCCCGTGACGGGTACGCGCTGCTGGCCGTGCTGGAGGGCCGGGTGCTGGGGCAGGAGACGGACCAGGCCGCGCGGCTGCTGGCCACGGTGCTGGGCCAGGACCTGGAACAGGACGGGAACGTCTTCAAGATCGCCCGCAAGGTGGCCCGCGACCGGGTGATCTCCACGGTCGATCCCGAGGCCCGGCACGGACACAAGACCGTCAACCGCTCCTTCGACGGCTACAAGGGCCACGCCGCCGAAGACCCCGACAGCGAGATCGTCACCGCGACCGCCGTCACCGCGGGCAACGTCGGCGACGCCGAACCCGCCGCCGAGCTGCTTGCCGACGTCCTTCACCCGGCCACCCCGGCCACCCCGGCCGAGCAGGCCGAGCAGGCCGAGCAGGCCGAGCAGGCCGAGGTCTACGGTGACGCCGCCTACGGGACCGGGCCGCTGCTGGCCGAACTGGCCCGGGCCGACGTCAAGGTGATGGTCAAGGTGCAGGCGGCCAACGCGCCGGGCGGGCGGTTCTCCAAGGACGCTTTCGTCATCGACCTGGCAGCGGGGCAGGTCACCTGCCCGAACCAGGTGACCACCCCGATCCGCCCGCACCGTGACGGCGGCGGGGCGGCCCGCTTCGGGGCCGGCTGCGCCACCTGCCCGCTTTCGGCCCAGTGCACCACGGCCAGGGACGGCCGAGTGATCAGCATCGGCCCGCACGAGGAACACCTGGCCCAGGGCCGCGCGCACAGCGCCGACCCTGTCTGGCTGGCCGCCTACCGGGCCACCCGGCCCAAGGTCGAACGCAAGATCGCCCACCTGATGCGGCGACGGCACGGCGGACGCCGGGCCCGCGTGCGCGGGCGGGTAAAAGTCGGCGCCGATTTCTCCCTGCTCGCCGCCGCCGCCAACATCGCCCGGCTCGGCGTGCTCGGAATCATGTCCACAGCCGGTGGAAACTGGACGATCACCGCCGGCTGACCACCACGGAAGGGGGCACAGGCGGACACGAACGGCTCACCACCGCACAACGCCCCCGCACGGCCCCAACACCGCGTCCGGGCCGCCCGCCGAACACCCGATCCCGCATCAGGCGACAACGATCCGACGCCCTCCACAGCGAACCGGCATGCCCGGGAAGCCTCACTTAACACCAGTCACCTAGAACGGGTTCTGCTGGAGGCCACCCTGGCCGACCTGGCCACCTCCCTGACCTCCCATGCCCTGGAAGACCGCGAGCTGCGCCTGCTGGCCCGCGACCCGGGATGGGGCACGGGCCACGTGCAGATGGTGCTGCGACTCGGCTATGGCCCCCGGGGCCCGGCTACCCCCCGTCGCCCGGTGAGAGAGGTCCTCGACATCGTGTGACCGAGGTCCCCGGCCCCGGCCGGGCAGGAAGACGTGGCTCTCCGGCCGTCGACGGGTTCGACGCCACTCGTGTGCGCCGCGTGTGGTTCAGCCGGTGTGATCCGCCTCGGTGGGGGCACGCGGCGAGCAGGCCCGTTTCTGCGGGACGGGCGTGAGATTCCGCGGTTCGGCAGGGAGCCGCGGGCCTCTGTGCCTGCGGTCGACGGACAGCGGGAGCCGGTAGCTGCACAAGGGCTGTCCGGCGGCGACCGGCAAGCCCGATGGGCGGCTTCCCGGCCTCCATGCCGGTTGATCAGATCGCCTTGGTGGAACGACTTTGGCCAACTTGACCCGGTCCTAAGGGTCCGGGCTGGGAGGTAGTGCCCAACTGGCTGCTGGGGTGGACTCCTCCGTCCAGACACCCCGTTATGGGGTGGCAGGGACGCGTGACTCACGCCCCGCAAAACCAGAAACGTCCCGGCTGACGTCAATAATGCAGACCCGTGCGCCCGTGCGGGTCAGAGCAGTGTCAAGAAGCGCTTCCTCCCGGGTGTGAACACCCGGGGTTCCGCGCTAGATCATGCTGAAATATGCCGCCAGGGTACGGGTACGTACCCGTACCCTGGCGGCATGGAGAGGAGTACGTCGATGTCCGATGCCAACGTCCGTATCCCCGAGGAAGCCAAGGCCCGACTGGCCGCTATCGCGGCCGCTGAGGGGCTGTCGCTGCGCGCATATCTCGCCCGTCTCGCTGAGACGCTGCTGACTCCGGGTGAACGTGCCGAACGCGCGGAGAAGGCCCTGGCCGCGCTGAAGGAGTGGAACGGCTACGCCCCGACCTCTGCCGAAGAGCAGGACCTGGACAGCGAGCTGGACCGGCGCCTGGCCCAGGTGACCGGCCAGTGAGCGACGCCATGCACATCGTCCTGGACGACACCGCGATGGCCGCAGCCGGCCAGGGCAACGTCCTCGCCTCCCGACTCATCCACCGCGCGCATGCCGAATCAGGCTGGTTCCTGTACGCCCCGGCGTGCGCGTTAGTCGAAGCCGATCGCGCCCGGCCCGGCACAGCGGAGCATCTGGCTTCCCTGCCGGGCATCACTGTCCTCGATCTGGACCTGGCTGCCGCCCTGGCCGTCGCGCGGCACAGGACGTGGGCCGCGGCGCACAGCCAGTACGCGGCGCAGCCCACCCCGGATCGTCCCGACGGCGCGATCGTCGCCACCACCGCACCGACCCGGTGGGCAGGGGAGCCGGTCCGCGTACTGGACCTCAACTCCTGACCGTGCAGCAGACCACCTGTGGCCCTGGCCGGATCCGGCCAGGGCCACAGGTGCGTCATGGTGCGGCGTGCAGGGCAGGCCGTCGGTAACCGTGAGGCTGAGACAGGGGCAGGTGGGGCGGGACGGTGGGCGGCGGGCGACGACCAAGAGCTGGATGACGCCTGGATGGACCAGGTCGTCGACCTCGGATCGCAGTGGGGCCAGTACGAGTACGTCGGCTTCGCCGCCTGGCCTCTGGGCCCCCAGCTTCTGTCGGAGAGGCGGCGGCTGTCACGCGTTGCTCCCCTCGCAGCGTGGTGTCGCCTGTCCCGTCACCGCCGCTGTCGCAGCTCGTGCTGCGGGGCCGACGCCCCCTGGCGCAGGCTGCGCGGCAGTCGGGATTCCCTCGCGTGCGAGGTGAACTTCCGGCGGGTGCTGGGCTGGCGCATCACGAGCCGCACGAGACTGCACTTCCTGCTCTACGTCGACGAGATCACCGGCAGGTCGAGGGAGCCGGGTCCTTCCCCCTCTCGAAGCCTCGCCGGCCGCGGAGCCGGGCGATGGCCGGACAGCGGGTGGGTTCAGGGGGGTGCGAGGGTGTCGAGCCGGGCGGCGAGGTCGGGG
>NZ_JAPWHT010000022.1:0-47187 GCF_027270795.1 Streptomyces sp. ActVer | reverse complement strand
TGGGGCGGTTCCTCAAGGCCCGGCGGGCCCGGGTCACACCCGCCGACGTCGGGCTCCCGGCCGGACCCGGGCTGCGCCGGACGCCCGGTCTGCGCCGCGAGGAGCTGGCGACCCTCGCCGGGGTCAGCATCGACTACTACACGCGGATGGAACGCGGCAGGGAGACCAACCCCAGCCCGTCCGTCGTCGACGCCCTCGCCACCGCGCTGCTGCTGGAGGAACCCGAGCGCCGGCACCTGCGCGACCTCGCCGCCTGCGCCGCCCGCGGTGCCGCCCCGTTCCGGACGGCCGGGGAACCACCCGCCACGAGCGTGGACCCCGGCATGGAACTGCTCCTGGAGAGCCTGCGCCCCAACCCCGCCCACGTCGTCAGCCGCACCATGGACGTACTCGCCGCCAATCCCGGCGGGCTGCGGCTGATGGCCGGGCTCGCGGACTGGCCGGAGGGGCGGCGCAACATCGTGCGGTACGTCTTCCTCCACCCGACCGCCCGCGTCCTCTTCGAGGACTGGGAGAACCAGATCCGCGGCTGCGTCGCCCGCCTCCGTACCCTGGCCGGCGTCGAACCGGACGCCCCCGACCTCGTCGGGCTGGTCGACGAACTGCTCGCGAAGAGCCCGGACTTCGCCGCCCTCTGGGAGCACTACGACGTCACGGGCCACAGCCACGGCCGGAAGACCTTCCACCACCCCGACGCCGGCACCTTCACCCTCGGCTACCACTCCCTCCAGCTGGACGGCGGCTCGGGCCAGCGTCTGGTGGCGTACCACGCCGTCCCCGGCACTCCGGAGTACGACGTGATGGTCCGGCTCGACCGGGACGGGGATCGGGACCGGGAGCCGGCCAAGGCCGAGGCCGGCGCCGAGGCCGCCGGGCGGGCGCCCCGGCGTCACTGACGCACCCGCATCAGCCGTCGGCTCACGGCTTGACCAGGACCTTCAGCGCCTCGCGGTCCGCCATCGCGCGATAGCCATCCGGTACGCCGTCCATGTCGACCGTACGGTCGAAGACGCGGCCCGGCTCGATCCGGCCCTCCAGCACATCGGGGAGCAGCTCCTCGATGTACGCGCGGGCCGGGGCCATCCCGCCGGTGAGGGTGCGGTTCCTCGCGAACTCCGGGAAGCCGAAAGGGACTTCGGGGTACTGAGGTGCGCCGACGCGGCTGATGGTGCCGCCCGCGCGGACCGCGCCGACCGACATCCGCAGGGCGGGCAGCGTGCCGACGCACTCCAGGACGGTGTGCGTGCCGACGCACTCCAGGACGGTGTGCGTGCCGTCGCCGCCGGTCAGTTCCCGTACGCGCTCGATGCCCTCCTCGCCGCGCTCGACGACGACGTCGGTGGCGCCGTAGATCAGTGTTGCTCGCATGAGTGCATTCCGATCGAGTGTCTTGGTTCGGCGGTGCCGCAGCTCGGGGTTCGGCCGGTGTCGCTGCGCGGGGTTCAGCGGGTGCTGCTGCGCGGTGCGCCGTACTCGGCGTCGTCGACCTTCTCCAGCCAGGTGGTCTCGGGGCCGCCGTCCGGGCCGGGGCCCTCCCACATCGCGAGGTGGGTCATGAAGTGCTCGGCGGCGGCGCCGTGCCAGTGCTCCTCGCCGGGCGGGGTGTGGATCGTGTCGCCGGGGTGGGCCTCGATGACGGTGCCGTCGCGGGTGCCGACCAGGGCGACGCCCGAGACGATGTGCAGGGTCTGGCCCAGGGCGTGGGAGTGCCAGTCGGTACGGGCACACGGCGAGAAACGCACCATGTTGTCGCGCATCCGGGACGGCTCCTGGCCGGCGAGGATGACGTCGAACCAGACGTCACCCGTGAACCAATCGGCGGGCGCCTTCACGGTGGCCTGCTTCTTGAGGATTTCCATGGGGTGCCACTCCTCTGTGCCCGGGCACTCGTCCACGCCCGGGCCTCGTTCATGCCTGGGCCTCGTTCCCGACGATGTCCTTCAGGCGGGTGATCGCGCTCATCACGCTGGGCCGATCGGCGTAGAGGACGAGGCGAGTGATGCCTCCAGGCTGCCCCCGGGCCCGCCCCCGTGGCAGGCCGCATCGTGCCGGGGCCCGACAGGGCCCCCCACGCCGCCGATGCCGCCGATGCCGCCGAGCGGTCAGACGCCCGTGAGATCCCGGGAGGCGCTCATGACCCACCGCGTGATCGTGTCGTCGACGGAGAGGAACGACGCCCCGGAGGAGCCGAGCGACGCGATCACCCAGGAGCTTCAGTCACTCAGCGTGACTACGTACTCTGAAGTACGGTTCTGAGATGGCCGCGAGTACCGGACAACTGTGCCCCCAGCGCCTGACCATGGAGCACGTCACCAGCCGCTGGGGCGTCCTCGTGCTGATCCGGCTCCAGGAGCGTTCGCACCGCTTCGCCGAACTGCGCCGGTCGATCGACTCCACCGAATCCGTCGGCCCGGTGACCGAGAAGATGCCGGCGTAGACCCTGCAGAGTCTTGAGCGGGACGGGATGGTGAACCGCGACGCCGAGCCGGTGGTCCCGCCCCACGTCGAGTACCCCCTGACGGAGCTGGGGCACGAGGCGGCCGTACAGATCCACGCGCCGGCGCTGTGGACCAACGACCGGATGGACCAGGTGGAGAAGGCGCGGGAGAACTACGACGCGGCGAAGGGCCGCACCTGAACGCACGCGCCGAGTTCGGGAGTTCGCGAGTTCGCGAGTTCGCGAAACTTTCTCGGATCCGTGACAACCTCCCGGGCCGCCCGGTCCGTAAGTACGGCATGAAGCACTTCTCACCGCGCACCGCTGCGGTGCCGGGCGGAGGGGGCCTGTGATCCGGACACCGGACGAACAGGACGTCTCCGACACCGGCGGCGCCGTCGAAGTCGGGCTCGACTTCGACGAGTTCGCGCGCAGCCGCCAGGCGCAGCTGCGCCGTACGGCGTATCTGCTGTGCGGTGACTGGCACTTGGCCGAGGACCTGACGCAGACGGCGCTCGCGAAGCTCTACGCGGCGTGGCGGCGGGTGCGGCTCGACACTCCCGACAGCTACGCCCGCAAGGTGCTGTTCCGGACCTTCGTGGACGAGACGCGGCGCCGGCGCTGGTGGGAGCGGCCGAGAGCCTACGAGTTCGACCTGGCGGCCCCGGCGCAGGACCCGGAGCTGCGGCTGACGCTGCTGGCCGCGTTGCGGCAGGTGCCCGCGCGCAGCCGGGCGGTGCTGGTGCTGCGTTTCTGGGAGGACCAGAGCGTGGAGGCGACCGCGGCGGCGCTGGGCTGCAGTGTCGGCACGGTGAAGAGCCAGACCTCCCGGGGGCTGGCCGCGCTGCGCCGGATCCTGGGCGACACGCCGCTTGCGCCGTCGCCGCCCGGGAACGGTGGCGGCGGTCGCGGTAGCGGTGGCGGTGGCGGTGCAGGTATGGACTCGGGCAGCGGATATCTGAGGGCGGGGTGGTGAACATGGCTGAGGAGTCCGGCGCCGGCGGGCGCGGGAACGGGGGCGGGGACGCGTACGAGTTCGCCCTCGTCGACGCGTTGGGCAGGCTGAGTCCTGATGCGGAGCCGCCGATGCCGGATCTGGTGCCGGGCGCGACCGCGCGGGGCAGGCGGATCCGCCGTCGGCGCCGGATCGGGGTGGCGCTGAGCACCGTGGCGACGGTCGCCGCCATGGTCGTCGGGGGGTACGCGGTGCTCCCGTCGACGGTGGAGGAGCGCTCGCCCTCGCCGCCGGCCGCGGAGCCGTCGGTCTGGTACCCCTCGCTGGGGCTGCTGCGGTCGGTCGTCACGGCGAAGTCCGGCACGGTCGAGCCGGCGGATCCGAAGCGTCCGGACGGGGAGCGGCGCTACTTCCGCTGGGTCGACACGTCCGGTCGTCCGAGCTATCTGTACGTGTCGGTCGAGCGGTCCACAACCGGTCAGTCCCTGCTTCCGTCGGGCCCCGTGGGGTGCCGGGACGGTGTCGGCCGCACACTCACGACCCCGTGGGGCGGCCGGCTGACGAAGTGCGCGGTCGTCCCGAGGAAAGAGGGAGACAACCTGCTGGAGTACTTCGTGCGCCAGCAGGAGCTGCCCGGACCGAAGAGCGACGCGAGCGACGACTACGCGATGGGCGTCGCCTACGTGACCTCGGGCGGATGGACCGTGCAGGCGATCGCGAGCGAGACCGGCGAGAACCGCAGGCACGGCCGGGAGTACACGGATTCGGTCCGCCAGACGCTGTACCGGCTGGCCACCGACCCCCGGCTCTTCGACGCCGTCAAGGAGACCGGCGGCTGACAGGTCCGTAACCGACGGGCAAGAACACAACCAGACCCGGCAAGAACACAACCCGACCTGAATGGAGAGGTGTCATGGGCATGCCCAAAAACACCCTGCGCAGTTCCCTGATCACGGCCCTCGCGGTCGGCATGCTCCCCCTGCTGGCCGCCTGCGGCGGCGGTTCGGGCGACGAGGACGGCAAGAGCGGCGGGAGTTCCGCGGCGGGCGGCGGCACGAAGAACGTCGACGGTGCCGTGCAGCTCAACATCCCGGAGGGCGTGAACGCCGAAGCCAAGAAGGAGTACATCCGGGAGAACGCCATCGCGGCCTGCATGAAGAAGGAGGGGTTCACCTACACACCGCACGCGTCAGAGACACCCCCGGCCGACGTCAACACCGACGGTGACGGCGAGGACTACGCGGCGGCGAAGAAGTACCGCCAGAAGTACGGCTTCGGGACCTACGCTGCGGCCGCCTACCCCGACGACCCGAACGTCCCCTTCAGCAACGCGGGCGGCAAGGTCGGCGGAAAGACCCTCGACCCCGTGGACGACGACACCAAGGGACTGACCCCGGCACAGATGAAGGCGTACGAGGCCGCGCTGTACGGTCCCGCGGCCAAGAGCAAGGGAGAGGAGAAGGACGCCGGCTGCACCCTTGAGGGGAACACCGCGGCGTACGGGCCTCCGTTGAGCGCCGCGGCGGAGAAGAAGAAGCAGAACGCCAGGACCGAGGAGAACCGCCAGAACGGGCTGGCGCTCAACGGCGACACCCAACTGGTGCAGCTCGCCCAGCAGTACGCCACCTGTCTGAAGGCGCAGGGCATCCCGGTCTCCACCACCCAGCCGACCGGCATGGCCTACATGGTGCGGGTCGACCTCACCAACAAGCTCCCGGAGGACAGGAGCAAGTGGACCAAGGAGCAGGCGATGCCGCTGCTCACCGCGGACATCGACATCGCTCTGAAGGACCTGGAGTGCGGCAAGAAGTTCCGCGCGGCGTACTTCCCCAAGGAGAAGGCCAACCCGTACTGGGGTGACGGCGCGTGAAGCGGCTCGGCAGCCGCCGACAGCTGGGCGCCCTGGTCGGCGCGGTGGTGCTGGTCGGCGCCGGGGGCTGGTTCGCCGGTACGCAGGTGCGCTCGCCCGCCGACGCCGCCGCGTCGCACCGAGCGCCGAAGGCCGGCCCGGTGACCGTGGAGGTGGAGCGGCGGTCGCTCACCGCGACCGTGGTGGCGACCGGGACGGTGGCGTTCACCTCGCCCCGGCCGCTCTCGCTGGCCGGCTCCGTCGGCACCGGGGCGGTCACGAGCCCGGCCGGCGAGGGCGCGGAGCAGCGGGTCACCAAGGCACCGGTCGCCGGTACGAAGGTCAAGGAGGGCGACGTACTGATGACGGTCAACGGCCGCCCGGTGCTCGCGCTCGCCGGATCCGTACCGATGTACCGCGCGATGGGCCCCGGAGCCACCGGTGACGACGTGAAGCAGCTCCAGAAGGCGTTGCGGCGACTCGGGTTCGATCCCGGATCGGCCGGCGGCACGTTCGGCCGGGCCACGGCCACGGCGGTCACCAACTGGTACCGGAACAAGGGGTACGAGGCCCAGCAGCCGAGCGCGGAGGACCAGCAGCAACTGGGCCAGCTCCAGCAGGCGGTGTCCAGCGCGCAGGAGGCGCTGCTCACGACGCGCGGTGGGAACGCCGGCGAGGATGCCGACACCGGCGACGGCTCCGGCACCGGAGCGGGGACGGGGACGGGCGGGAAGGCGAACACCGGTACGGAGACGGGTGCGGGCACTGGTGCCAAGACCGGTACCGAGACGAGCGCGGGGACTCGTACGGACGCGCAGTCCAGCACCGACCAGCAGGTCCAGGCGATACGGCTCAGGTCCGCGCAGAAGTCCCTGGACATGGCGAACAGCGCCCTCAGCAGCTTCCAGGCCACGTACGGGACGAAGGTCCCGGCCGGCGAGGTCGTCTTCTTCCCGGAGCTGCCCGTACGGCTGGACAAGGTGACCGTGAAGACCGGCGACGCCCCCTCGGGCCCGGTCGGCACCGTGACCGGCTCCGAGCTGCTCGTGGAGGCGGCCGTGCCGGGTGAGGACGCCGAACTGCTGAGGCGCGGTATGCCCGTCGAGGTGACGACAACGGGCGGGGAGAAGGTGAAGGGCAAGGTGGAGGCGATCGGTTCCGCCGCCGCGTCGTCCGGTACGACGGGCGGCGACGGCGAGGCGGCCACCGGTGCGGCATCGGAGGGCAGCGGCGCGGATGCCTCGGACGCGCCCGGCGGCGCCGCCGACGCCAATGCGGCCGACACGTCCGGTACGGACGGCGCTGCCGGGGCGGGCACGCCGGGTCCGGTCCAGTTGCGGATCTCCATCCCCGATCCCGGCCCGCTGGCCGGGCAGGCCGAGGCCTCGGTGAAGGTGACCATCGGGGTCGGCGCTTCGGACGGCAAGGTGCTGACAGTGCCGCTCGCCGCGATCCGTACCTCGGCCGACGGGAAGGCCCGGGTGCAGGTCGAGCGCGACGGCGGGGTGCGCGATGTCTCCGTGACCGTCGGGCTCTCCGCGGCCGGCCTCGTAGAGGTGAAGCCGGCCGACGGCACACTCGAGCAGGGCGACAAGGTGGTGGTGGGCAAGTGACTCTCGGTCCCTCCTACGCCCCTGGCCCCTGCCTGGCCTCCTCCGATGCGGCCGACTCGTCCCATGCGGCCGACTCGTCCGATGCCTCCGCCGTCATCGAACTCACCGACGTGCGGCGGACCTTCGATTCCGAGCCGCCCGTGCACGCGCTGCGCGAAGTGAATCTGACCGTGCGGCGCGGGGAGCACCTGGCCATCGTCGGGCCGTCCGGCTCCGGCAAGTCGACACTGCTCAACACCCTCGGCCTGCTGGACCGGCCCACTTCGGGCTCGTACCGGCTGGACGGGGTGGAGACCACCGGGCTCGGCGACCTCGAACGCACCGCGCTGCGCGGCAGCCGGATCGGGTTCGTGTTCCAGGCATTCCATCTGCTGCCGTACCGGACGGTGGACGAGAACGTGATGCTGGCGGAGGCCTATCGCAGGCCGCGCCCCGGTCGCGGGCGCGACAGCCGGCGCACCCGGGCCCGTGAGGCACTGGAGCGGGTGGGGCTCGGTCACCGTACGGGCTTCCGGCCCGACCGGTTGTCCGGCGGTGAGCGCCAACGCGTCGCCATCGCACGGGCGTTGCTCGGTGATCCGGCGCTGCTGCTCTGCGACGAGCCGACCGGCAACCTGGACAGCGAGAACACGGTCTCCGTGCTGGAACTGTTCGAGGAGTTGTGCGCCCAGGGCATCACCCTGCTCGTCATCACGCATGACGAGGCGGTCAGCCGCCGGGCAGGCCGACGCGTCCGGATCACCGACGGCCGCCTCACCACGGAGGCCGAGGCCGGGTGATGCCCACGGAGACAAGGGAGCCGAACAAGACAAGGCAGACCAGGCAGACCAGGAAGACCAGGAAGAAAAGAAGGCGCGGGTCGGCCAGGTCCATCCGGTCCATCCTCCCCGCCCGCTCCACCCGGTCCGCCCGGTCCGCCCGGTCGACGCGGGTCGGGCGGCCCTGGCTGGACCCCCGGGACCTGTGGACGGAAGCCCTCGCCGGCGTTCTCGCCCGGCCGGTGCGGTCCGCGCTGACCACGCTCGGCACCGTGCTCGGGATCACCACGCTCGTCATCACGATCGGCGTGGCCTCCACCGCGGGCAACCAGATCGTCGGCCGGTTCGACGCACTCACCGCGACCTCGGTGACCGTGACGGTGCCGCGGACTCTTCCCGGCCAGGACGACACCGGCCCCCTGGTGGACTGGTCGGGAACCGGCGCGGTCCGGCGGCTGGCCGGTGTGGAGTCGGTCGCGGCGCTGGCCGACTCCGCCACGACCAACAGTGTCCAGGTGCGCTCCAACGACGTGACCGCGCCCGGCGACACCTCCAGCCAGACCCTCGGTGTGGTCGCCACCTCGGCCGGCCTGCCGGACGCCGTACGGGGTGCGATGACCGCCGGGCGGTTCTTCGACACGGGTGACATCGCCCGGCACGACCAGGTGGCGGTGCTCGGCGACCAGGCGGCGGAACTTCTCGGCATCCGGCGGGTGGAGGACGCCCCGGCGATCTTCTTCCGGGGCCAGTCGTACACGGTCATCGGCATCCTCGGCGGCATCAAGCGCGAACGGCAGCTGTCCACGGCCGTACTGCTCCCGCCCACGACCGCCGCGGACCGGCTCGGTCTGCGCGACGTCACGCGCGTCCTGGTCAACACCTCGCTCGGCGCCGCCCGGCAGGTGGCGCGCCAGGCGCCGATCGCCCTGGCGCCCGGGCACCAGGACGCGCTCACCGTCGTGGCGCCGCCCGATCTGTCCAAGTCCCGCGACGGCGTCCAGAACGACGTCAACGGTCTCTTCCTCGTCCTCGGTCTGGTCTCGCTCGTGGTGGGCGCGATCGGCATCGCCAACGTGACCCTGGTGACGGTGATGGAGCGGGTCGGGGAGATCGGGCTACGACGGGCGCTGGGCGCGTCACGACGGCAGGTCGCCGGCCAGTTCCTCCTGGAGTCGACGACCATCGGCCTGCTGGGCGGCGTCATCGGGGCGTCCCTGGGCATCGCCGTCGTGGTGTGCGTCGCCGTCGTCAAGGACTGGACGCCGGTCCTCGACCTGCGGCTCGCCCTCGGCGCCCCGCTGGCCGGAGCCCTGGTCGGCCTGCTCGCCGGCCTCTACCCGTCCCTGCGCGCCGCCCGCCTGGAACCGGCCGACGCCCTCCGCGCACCGTCGTAGTCCCGCACACCGTACTTCCGTACGAACTCGCTGTCGTCGCGGTAGTTGAAGATGCCGCTGGTGTGGTTGAGGAGTTGGCGGAGAGTGATCCGGCGGCCGTCGTGGCCGTTGCCCCGGACCACGCCGGGCAGCCACGTGTCGACCTTGTCGTCCAGGGACAGCTCGCCCTCCGCCTCCAGTTGGAGCAGCACCGTGGCGACGAAGGTCTTGGTGACGCTGCCGACGCGGTAGCGGTCGTGGGCCGAGCGCGGCTGCTTCGTCCTGAGGTCGCCGACGCCCGAAGTCCCCTTCCAGATCCCGTACTTGTCCTTCGCCTGCCCGGCGACACCGGGTACGCCGTCCTTCACGGCGGCGTCCATCGCCTCCTGCGTCGCACTGTGGTCTCCGGTTGTCGCGGCGGGAGCGGAGGCCGGGGCGGCCACCGCGGACGCCATGAGCGATGTCGCGGTGAGCGCCACGGCTCCCACCAGTCCGAAGCGCAGGGTGCGGGTTGCTCTCATTGGTCGGTACGTCCCTTCCGTCGAAGGTCTGCAGAGGATCTGCAGAGGATCTGCAACGGGAGGGACACCGTGGCCGAGCGGGCGGGTTGACCGACCTGAGTCGGTTGAGCGCTTTCGAGCCCTTTCGCCGGTCAGGCGAGTTTCCGGCAGTACAACGCGTCCGGTGTCCGTGCCGAGCCGACGCGGCCTGTGTAGGCGATTCCGGCCGCGTACTCGTCGGCCGCGCACTGGCCCTTGTAGTGGCCGCTCGCGAAGTCGCCGCCCTTGGGGGCCGGGCCCCTGTCGTCGCCGCGGTCGAACCAGACCGTACGGCCGGCCGTGCCGAGCTTTCCCGCGGGGGCGGCCGCGCACAGGGCGGCCGAGACGGCGGAGCCGCGGACGCTGTAGCCGGTGAGGAAGTGGCCGTCGGGGCACTGGAGTTTGGTGTATCCGGAGGCCCAGTCGCCGCCCGGGGTGACGTACCGCTCGTCCCTGACCACCTCGTGTCCGCCCGCCGGGGCCCCGAGGGGACCGGCGGTCACGTCCGAGCACAGGCCCCGGTTGCCCGTGTGGCTGAGGCCGAGGAGGCGCTGTCCGTCGGGGCAGGCGGCCTTGCGGGCGCCGGAGTCCCAGTCGGGGAACGCGCGCATGCGTCGTGAGGCGACGAAATCGCCGTGGTCGGGGCTGAGCATCGACCACTCCGTCACGGGGGCGACAGGGCCCGTACGGCCGGAGGCCCGGACGAGCCGGGTCCACGCCGCGGCCCGCCAGTCGTCACCGTCGTACACGCCCATGCGGTGGCCCGACGAGTCCCAGTGCAGGAGGGCCCAGCCGTTGCCCCTGCGGTTCTCGTGCCAGCCGACGAGCGGCCAGTACGCGAAGTCGGCGTCGGCGCGGATCAGTTGGTCCACGAAGTTCTCGAACCAGGCACGCGGCTTGGCGCCCGTCTCCTCGCGGCCGCCGACGCCGAACTCGCTGATCCAGACGGGGGCCGTGAAGTGCTGGTCCTGTTCCGCGGTGACGTAGAACGCCTGGCGGTTCAGTACGGCGGTCAGTTCGGCGGGGGTCAGGTCGCGGTAGCGGGGGTCGCTGGTCTCGCCCGTTCCGGTGGCGCCGCTGTGGTTCGGGCCCGTGTAGTCGTAGAAGTGGGCGGAGTACACGAGCTTGCCGGAGTCGACGAGGGTGTGCGAGAGCCGGCGTACGGGCTCCAGGGTGGGGCGTTCGTGTGCGAAGCCGTCGATGGGGATGCCGGTCCAGTTGATCCCCTCGACGATGACGAGGAGGTCCGCGTTGGCCTCCGTCAGGATGCGGTCGCCGACACGCTGGGAGGCGGCGAACCAGTCGTGGTCGTCGCCGAGGCCCCAGTTGGGGTCGTCCCAGATGTTGCGGCGGACCTCGTTGTAGAGGTCGGCGCCGACGACACGCTTGTTGTCCTTGTAGCGGCGGGCCATGAGGAGCCAGTCGTTCTCCCAGGTCGCGGTGGACCGGCTCGCGTTCCAGCGTTCGTTGCCGTCGACTCCGCAGCACCAACGGGTCGTGTTGGTGTGGTTGTTGAGGATCACGGCGAGGCCTGCGGCGGTGAGTTCGCGTACCACCGCGTCGTAGACCTGGAGCGGGGTCATGCCGCGCAGGGACGGGTTCGCGGCGACCGCGTCGTCCTTGACGGGCACGCCGTCGTGGATCATCTCGTTGGAGAAGGGCAGCCGGATGCTGTTGATCCCGATTTCCTGGAAACCGGCGATGATCTCGGCCATGGGGGCCCGGTCCAGGCCGAGGGGTGTCCGGCCGGAGTTCTCCCCCGCGTGGTGGTTGGCGTCCTCGTCCACGCTTCCGGAGCCGTTCCAAGTGCCGCTGGCGCCATGCCAGTTGCCGGACCGCAGCTTGAAGCGGTCGCCGTCCGCGTCGACGATCCAGCGGCCTCGCGTGCTGAGCGGCGCCGTCCAGTCGGCGGCGGCCGAGGCGGCCGTCGAAGCCGTCGCGGTCCCGGAGCGGGGAGCACTCTTGGCGGCGGACTCCTGCGGGGCCGCGGCCGCCGGTCCGGGCGTCAGGGGCGCCAGCAGGAGTGCGGCGGTCAGAGCCACCCCGACGAAGGATCCGCGCACGGTCACCATCCAAGGGACGCCGTCGCCATGGCAGGCGTTTGTCATGGCAGCGACATCATGAGGGACGGGGCGGCATTGGTCCAGGCCTACGCGGGCACCTGTCGGGCCCCGTCGTTCACGTATCCGGATCCGAGAACGTGAACGACGTATCCGGATCCGGATCCACATCCACGCTCTGTTCCGCCCAGATCGTCTTGCCCGTGGGGGTGGGGCGGGTGCCCCAGCGCTGGGTCAGCTGGGCGACCAGGAGGAGACCGCGGCCGCCCTCGTCGTACGAACGGGCGCGGCGCATGTGGGGTGCGGTGCTGCTGGCGTCCGAGACCTCGCAGATGAGGGTCCGGTCGTGGATGAGGCGCAGTTGGATGGGCGGTGCGGCGTGCCGGATGGCGTTGGTGACGAGTTCACTGACGACCAGCTCGGTGACGAAGGCGGCGTCGGACAGGCCCCAGGCCGCCAGTCGGCCGAGTGCGTTCTTGCGGGCCTCGCCGACGGCGGCGGGGTCGGGGTCGATGTCCCAGGCGGCGACCCGGTCGGTGTCGAGCGCCCGGGTGCGGGCGATGAGCAGGGCCACGTCGTCGGAGGGCCGCCGGGGGAGCACGGCCGCCAGGACCGAGTCGCACAGCGCCTCCAGGGAGACCGCGGGGGCGGCGAGGGCGCGGCTCAGCCGGGAGGTGCCCTCGTCGAGGTCGCTGTCGCGGGACTCGATCAGGCCGTCGGTGTAGAGGGCGAGCAGGCTTCCTTCCGGCAGTTCGGTGTCGAGGGACTCGAAGGGCAGCCCGCCCAGGCCAAGAGGCGGCCCCGCGGGCAGGTCGAGCAGCTCCACGGTGCCGTCCGGGCTCACCACGGCGGGCGGGGGGTGCCCGGCCCGGGCGAGGGTGCACCGGCGGGAGACCGGGTCGTACACGGCGTACAGACAGGTCGCTCCGACGTCTCCGCGGCTCTCCCCCTCGGTGGCGGACCGCTCCGCGTCCTCCGTCTCGGTGGCGAGGCGGCCGACCAGGTCGTCGAGGTGGGTGAGCAGTTCGTCGGGAGGCAGGTCGATGTCCGCGAGCGTGCGTACGGCGGTACGCAGCCGGCCCATGGTCGCCGAGGCGTGGATGCCGTGGCCCACGACGTCGCCGACGACCAGCGCCACCCTGGTTCCGGACAGCGGGATCACGTCGAACCAGTCCCCGCCCACGCCCGCCCGGGCACCGGCCGGGAGGTAGCGGGAGGCGACCTCCACCGCGGCCTGCTCGGGCAGGCTCTGCGGCAGCAGGCTGCGCTGCAGGGTGACGGCCGTGGCGCGTTCGCGGGTGTAGCGCAGGGCGTTGTCGATGCAGACCGCGGCCCGGGCCGCCAGTTCCTCGGCCAGGACCAGGTCGTCCGCCTTGAACGGGTCGGGATGCCGGTGCCGGGCGAGAGCGACGACGCCCAGCGTCGTGCCGCGCGCCGACAGGGGCACGGTCATCGCCGAGTGGAAGCCGAACTCGCGGATCCGGGCGGACCGACGCGGGTCCTCGGCCACCCAGTCGGCGATCGCCTCCTCGTTCACCCGGTGCAGCACGGCCCGTCCCGTCCGCAGACTCTCCGCCGGCGGGGAGCCCTCCGGGTACGTGTCCACCTCGCCCAGGGCGACGACCGCCTCCGGGACGTCCGGAAACACGGACATGTGGGCGATGCGCCGCAGCGCGAGGGAGTCGCCCGCCCTCAGCGGTCCCGGGGGCTGCTCGGGCAGGTCGTCGAGGGACGCAAGGAGGTCGACGCTGACGAAGTCGGCGAGCGCCGGAACCGCCACGTTCGCCAGCTCCTGCGCGGTCCGCGTCACGTCGAGCGTGCTGCCGATCCGGGTACCGGCCTCCGCGATCAGCTGGAGCCGCTTGCGGGCCCAGTACTGCTCCGTCATGTCGTGCCCGGTGGTCGCCACGCCCAGGACGCGGCCGTCCGCGTCCTCCAGGCGGTAGACGTGGACCGACCACGAGTGTTCGAGGCCCTCTCCGGGGGCGAGCGCGTGGTTCTCGAGATACTGCGTCTGACCGGTCTCCAGGGCCCTCCGCATCGCCCCCTCGACCTTCTCCGACACCGGATCGTCGAGCACGTCCGTCAGCCTCAGCCCGCGCAGGTCGTCGTCGCCCAGGCCCAGCACACCCCGCCCGGACTTCGTCGACCGGCGAAAGCGCAGATCCGTGTCGTACACGGAGGTCGAGCAGCACGGGGAGTCGAGAAAACCCTGCCTGACGAGCGCGTCGTCGTCCTGCCGGGCCGGGGCGGCCCCGGCCACCGGGGAGACGAGGAGCCAGCCGGGCATCCCACCGTCCGCCACCCCGTCCGAAGCCTGGTCCGGTGTTCCGTGGGTCGTTCCGCGGGGTGTTCCGTCCGGCGCACCGCCCGGCACCCCGTCCGGTCTCCTGCGGTGTGCGAGAACCCTGGCCTCCACGTGGTGGCCGTCAAGGTGCCGAAGGACCAGCGTGCCGTGCCACCTCGGCAGCTCCGAGAAGGGCGGCAGCTCCCCCGCCGTGGGCTCCTCGGCGAGCAGTGAGGCCGCCGCCCGGCCCAGGATCTGCGCCGCCGGGTAACCGAGGAGCCGTTCCGCACCGGCGCTCCAGCCGGTCACGACGCCGTTCTCGTCGACGGTGGCGCGCGCCGTGCGTGCCCCGCCCGCGCCGTCGCGGCCCGGACTCGATTCCTGGTCGTCGACGGCACGCCGCTCCATGACCACTCATCTCGCTCTCGTTGCGCTCTCCACCTCGCGTGACTCCCAGCGCGCGGGCACGCTTCGCCTCGATGTCCGAGACTCCACACCTCTGGGTCTGCCCTGTATTTTCACATTTCATCTTATTTACGCCAGTCGACGTACACCTCACGAACAGCCTCGCCCGGGGCGGTGGTGACACCGCCCCGGGCGAGGCCGGGTGCACGATCCAGACAGTTACGGGGCTACAGGGTCGTGTTGTAGGCCCGTTCGATCGTCTGGACCAGGGTGTTGCCGGCGCGGTCCGTCAGTTTGGCCCGGAGTGAGACCGAGCCTGCCTTCGCCGGGTGGTTCAGGGAGAGGTGGGTGCCTCCGACGGTCTTGGTGGGCTGCCAGGTGGTGCCTTCGTCGTACGAGACCTCGAAGGCGAGCTTGGCGGGGCGTTTGCCGGCGGCCGCGCCCTCGACGGTGAAGGGGACCTTGAACCGCTTGCCCGCCTTCGCCGTGCTGGACAGGGTCAGGTCGGGGGAGAAGCGGATCACCGACAGCGGGAGCGCGGTCGTGCTGTCCTCGGGGGTGGTGGCGGAGCGGAAGGTCCACTCCGTCCGGACGCGGGTGCTGACCGGGAACACCGCGGGATCACGTGAGGCGTCCACGGTCAGTCTGTACGCGCTGTCCTTGGCCGGAACGGTGTACTCGGTGAGGTCGATCGGCGAGTAGCCGTAGTCGTCGGGGATCTCCTTGCCGTCGGCCTGGAGCGAGCTCGTCACCGAGGTGTAGTCGCTGAGGCCCCAGTGGCCGGAGCCGTCGCCGAACAGCGGCGTGAAGGCCCTGATGACGTTCCCGTACCGCACGACTCCGGGGAGCCCCCGCTCCGGTCCCTGGTCACCCGCGGCGGGCACGGTCGGGCCGAAGACGCCGACGTTGAACCGCTCGGTGTAGCTCCGTCCGGCCTGCCAGGTCCTCGGCATCCGCATCAGGAAGCTCTCCGAGACCCTGTCGCGGCCCTCGCCGAACATCTGCCAGCTACGGAAGGACCACTTGACGCCGTTGTCGAGGACGTACTCCGTGGTGCTCAGCGGCAGGTCGGAACGCAGGTCGTCGTAGCTGAGGACCAGACCCCCGTCGGGTGTGTGCGCGGACGCCTCGAACTGGACGCCTCTGCCCTCGACGGGCACGCCCACCTGGACGTCGACCTTGGCGAGCTGGTCCTGCCGGATGTCGGCGGTGAAGCCGTCCAGCCGGCCGGCGCGGTTCCAGGCCAGGTGGTAGGTGACCGGCCGGCCCGCGTCGTCCGTGCGGGTCCAGTCGCCGGCGAACACGGCGGACATGCCGCCCGCGGACTCGTCCGGTCCGAGCTGCCCGAACCGCGTGCCCTGGAAGGTCGGTACCAGGAACTGGAGCTTGCCCGGGCCCAGTTCACCACCCCGGTCGTAGGTGTAGACGACCGTCGCCTCGGTGTTCTTCGCCGCCGCGTCGGGCACGGTGATGTCCACCGGCCGCGCCTGCCGGGCGTCGATGGCGACGGTGGTGTCCTTGTCCACGTTCAGCATCGGCTGCACCAGCACGGCGCGCGTGGCGGCGTCGTACGAGGGATGGATCACGCCGCTCAGGGTGTAGACGCCCTTGGGCACCCGTACGGTGAGCTCGCCGTCCTGCTCGTCGGCGAGGTCGGCGTAGAAGTCGCTGTTGACGGCGCTGAGTTGGGTGGCGGCGTCGCCGATCGGCTCGCCGTTCTCGTCGAGGTGCTTGACCGTCAGGTCGTACGACTCGACCTCGCGCTCCACGCCGACGGCGGAACGCACTTGGGTCGTGCCGTCCGCCGAGGTGGCCTGCACCGAGCCGCCGAAGGTGCCGTCGGCACTGCCGGCGCGGGTGTCAGCGGTCACGTCGGCGGTCGCCTCGCCGCCCGCCGGGACGGTGAGCTGCCGCGGCGACACGGCGAACATGCCCTCGGCCGCGGGCTTGCCGTCCACCGAGAACGCGTCGACGGACAGGTCCAGGGTGACCGGCTCCGTACCGAGGTTGCGGTACGTCAGCTTCTTGGTCGCCGGTGCGTCGTCGTTGTGCGGCCACTGCTGCTTGCCGAAGTCGATCGGCCCCTGCTCGGTGACGACGTCCTGCTTCATCGCCCGGACCACGTCGGTACGGCCGGTGCCCTGCTGGAACGAGCTGTACGAGCCCGGCTTCGCGGAGCCCGTCAGAACCGCCTTGAGACGCTCACCGGTCCAGTCGGGGTGCTGCTGGGCGAGGATGGCGGCGGCGCCCGCGACGTGCGGGGACGCCATGGAGGTGCCGTCGATCGTGAGGTAACCGGGTATGTCGGAGGGGTACTCGCCCTCCAGGATGCTCCCGGCGGCCGAGGCGGCCGTGATGGCGACACCGGGTGCGGTCAGGTCGGGCTTGACCCCACCGTCGCCGACGCGCGGGCCGCGGCTGGAGAAGTCGGCGAGTTGGTCGGCCTTGTCGACCGCGCCGACGGTGAGTGCGGCGTCGGCGCTGCCGGGCGAGCCGACGGTCCCCTCGCCGAACTCGCCGGAGTTGCCGGCCGAGATGACGAAGAGCGTGTCCGACTCGGCGGAGAGCCGGTTGACCGTCTCCTCCATCGGGTCGATGCCGGGCGTGTCTTCGCCGCCGAGGCTGAGGTTGACGACATCGGCGCCCTGCGCCACCGCCCACTCCATGCCCGCGATGATCCCGGAGTCCGAGCCGAAGCCGGTGTCGTCCAGGACCTTGCCGTTCAGGAGCTTCGCCCCCGGGGCGACGCCCTTGAACTTGCCGTCCGACCTGGCCCCCGTACCGGCCGTGATGGACGCCACGTGGGTGCCGTGGCCGAACTTGTCACCCGTGCCGGAGGAGCCGGAGAAGTCCCGCTCCTCGATCACCTGGCTCGCCAGGTCGGCGTGGGTGGTGTCGATCCCGGTGTCCAGCACGGCGACCTTGGTGCCGGTGCCGTCGAAACCGGCGGCCCAGGCCGTGGGCGCGCCGATCTGCGGGACGCTCTTGTCGAGGCTGGCCTTGCGCCGGCCGTCGAGCCACAGTTTCTCGATGGCGGTCGAGTCGGTGAACTCCGTCGCTCCGTCGCCCTTGCCATCGGTGCCGGTGCCGGTCACCGCGTTCCAGAACTCGGCGCCGCGCTGCTTCACGGAGCGCATCGCCTTGCCGTTGACGACCGGGAGCGCCCGGCCCATCCGCGCCCCGGCCCCGGTGAACGGGCTCATCGAGGGCGCCTTCTTGCCCCGGAACGTGACGATCAGCGGCAGGTCGGACCGGCCGGCGTCGTCGTAGCCGTCCGCCAGCAACTGGGTCACGTCGAACAGCCGGGTGTCCAGCTTGCCCTGCGCGAGCAGCAACTGCGCGTCGCCCGGCACCACTTGGGTGTGTCCGTCGACCACCCGGACCGAGAACGGAACCCGCTCCCGGCCCTTCGCCCGCTCCACCCCGGTGACCTGGCCGGCGCCGTCAAGACGGACCCGGTCGCCGGTGACCAGCGTCACCGTCCTCACCTTCTTGGCCTTGCCGACGCCGCTCGCGCCCCCGGCCACCTTTCCGGAACGCCCGTCGGCCGGGTCACCGGCGGGCGCGGCCTGGGCCGTCCCACCCTGGACACCGGCCAGCAGAAGGACCGTCGAAACGGCCCCTGCCGCCACGACGGAACGAAAGGGTCTCGCACGTAACTCCACCTGAACTCCTGACACTTGGACCTTCGGACAGGAGTCGTCCCGCGACGCCGGAAACCCCGGCGCCTCACCCGTACGCCCAACGACTCGCCATAGAGACGGGGCGGATTGTCATCAGGTTGTCAAGACATCCGATTTATTTCTGACGAGACGTCAGATTGCTGTCGGCGGATGCCGGGGAGGAATGCCGGGGCTGGGCGCGGCCCGCCATCGGCCGCCCCGGTGGCTGCTGGAGAATGGGGGCATGAGCATCGTCAAGATCAACGTACTCACGGTTCCCGAAGAGCAGCGCGAGACGCTGGAGAAGCGGTTCGCCTCCCGTGCCGGGACGGTGGACAGCTCGGACGGGTTCGAGTGGTTCGAGCTGCTGCGTCCGGTGGAGGGCACCGACTCCTACCTCGTCTACACGCGCTGGCGTGCCGAGGAGGACTTCCAGAACTGGATGTCCGGTCGCGGTCAGGCCGCACACCGCGACGGGGCCGCCACCGGCGGCGAGCGGCCGAAGCCCGCCGCGACGGACTCGACCCTGTGGACCTTCGAGGTGGTCCAGCAGGCCGCACCCAAGCAGGGCTGACGCGGGCGAGGCCGCGATTCAGGGCCGCTTGCGCGCGACAAGAGTCAGAACCGGCTGCGGGCCGCGCGAGTCGGGACCGGCTGCGGGCCGCGCGACTCAGGACCGGTCGCGGGCCGCGCGACTCAGGACCGGTCGCGGATGGCCCGGGTCAGGACCGGCCGCAGGCGCCGCGAGTCAGGACTGGTCGCGGGCACCGCGGTTCAGAACCGGGTGCGGGCGGCCCGGCTCAGGACCGGTCGCGCGGGCCGCAAGTCAGGACCGGCCGCAGACACCGCGGTTCAGGGCCCGTCGCGGGCACCGCGGTTCAAGACCGGACGCAGGCCGCCCGGCTCAGGGCCGGGTGCGGGCAGACCTGACGAACGCGGTGATCAGGGCCGGTTGCGGGTGGCCTCGATGAACGCCGTGATGAGGGCGGGGTCCTTGACCCCGCGGCTCCGTTCCACGCCACTGGAGACGTCGACGCCCCAGGGTGAGGTGGCGTCGACGGCCGCGCGTACGTTGTCCGGGGTGAGACCGTCGGCGAGGAGCCACTTCTCCCCCGGTCCGGCCAGGGGTTTCCTGGACCAGTCCCAGGCGACGCCGGAGCCGGGCACGGGGGCGTCGAGGAGGAGGACGTCCTCGCCCATGTCCCCGTGGCGCGGCGCGGGTTCGCCGAAGGCCGCGGCGCGGATCAGCGTCCAGCCGCCCGTCGCGAGGTCGCCGTAATAGGCGCGGTCCTCGGGGCCGTGCAGTTGGACGGCCCGGATACCCGAGTCGGTGGCCAGGGACCGTACGTCCCGCAGGGGCTCGTCGCGGAAGACACCGACGGTCAGGACGTTCTCCGGCACACGGGCGCACAGCCGTGCCGCCGTGGCCGCGTCGATGCGGCGCGGGCTGGCCGAGAAGACGAAGCCGATCGCGTCGGCGCCCGCCTCGACGGCCGTGTCGACGTCCCGCTCGGTCTTCAGGCCGCAGATCTTGATGAAGAGGGAGCTGCTCACCCCCTCACCCTGCCGTATCCGGGGCCGGGCGCGCGGCGCAGGGTGCCGTCCCGTACCGGGGCACCCACCACCGGTTGTGTAGATCCAGCTCAACGGCGGCGACATGGTCGGCTTTTCTGGCCATTCCCTGTCCTGTTGAGCTAGAAATTCTCCGAACTCACATTGACCAGTGGGTTCTTGGTGTCACACCAGCCCGAGGGGAAGCACGCAGTGACAACGCACGATCATGTCCCGCCCGGCCGAGACGGCCGACCGACGCACCGGCTCAGATTCAGGTCCGGTTCCGGGACGCGGAAGGGCCTCACCCGCCTGAGGATCGCCGCGGCCGCGGTGACCGCACTCGTCGTCGCCGGGTCGGGGGCCCAGGCGACGGCCGCCCAGGCGGACCCGACGACAGCGGCGACAGCGAAGGCCTCGACGGTCCCGCTTCCGCCTCCGCCGGTGCCGTCGCTCTCCTGGACCGACTGCCAGGGCGGCTTCGAATGCGCGAACGCCGACGTGCCGCTGGACTACCGGGCACCCGAGGGCCGCAAGATCACTCTGGCGGTGATCCGCAAGAAGGCCGCCGACCAGACGAAGCGCAAGGGCACGCTCTTCATGCAGCCCGGCGGACCGGGCAACTCCGGCGTGGACTTCGTCCGCGGCAACTACGACGACCTGCCGGCCGCCCTGCGCGACTCGTTCGACGTCTTCGGATACGACGTACGAGGCGTCGCGCGCAGCTCGGCGCTGGAATGCTGGGACGACCAGCGGTACACCAAGGCCGTCACCGACGCGAAGGGCGCCCCGGGCCCCGACGCCTTCGGCCCGGCCCTGCGCGAGGCCGCCGAGTTCAACCAGGCCTGCACGGACAAGTCGGCCGGCCTCCTGCCGTTCGTGGGCACCGAGTACGTCGCCCGTGACATCGACCTGCTCCGCCAGGCCCTGGGCGAGGAGCAACTCACCTACTACGGACGGTCGTTCGGCACGTACATCGGTACGGTCTACGCCGCCCTGTTCCCGAAGCGGGTGCGCGCCCTGGCGCTCGACGGGGCGTACGACCCGGTGCACTACGCCAACCAGCCGTACTCCTACGACAAGCCCCAGTACCTGGCCCTGGACGGCGCGATGAGCCGCTTCCTCGACTGGTGCAAGGCCGACCAGGCCACCTGCGGGTTCGGTGACGGCGACCCCCGGGCGGCGTTCGAGAAGCTCAAGCGCGACCTGGACGCCAACCCGGTGCCGACCGCGAGCGGCGGGCTGGCCAACGGCTACACCCTGGTCTACCGGCTGATGTTCAACATCAACGAGGGCAAGGTCATCTGGCCCGCGTTCGGCGAGGCCCTGCGCAAGGCCCAGCAGCGCGACAACACCTCGTTCCTGCTGCGTCCGCCGTCCCCGGGCAGTTTCGACTTCCTGGTTCCGAACGTGGTCGTCGAGTGCGTCGACAGGGACTACCCGCGTGACCCGGCCCTGCTGAAGCGGAACGTCACGGCCTACGCCAAGGCGGCACCGCTGCTCGGCCCGGCCATGGCCTTCGGCCCGCCGACGTACGACCACCAGCACGCCACGGCCTGCACCCAGTGGCCCGGCGAGCGCGTCAGCCGCTACGACGGCTCCTACCGTGCCAAGGGCTCCAAGCCGATCCTGGTCCTCGGCACCACCGGCGACCCGGACACCCCCTACCAGGACGCGGTGGCGCTGTCCCGGCAGCTCGACAACGCCTCGCTGCTCACGTTCAAGGCGGAGGGCCACACCGCCTTCGGCCGGAGCGCCTGCGCGACGGACGCGGTCACGGGCTACCTGGTCGACCTGAAGGTCCCGGCCAAGGGCGCGACCTGCGCGGACGAGACCCAGCCGCCGACCGTCACGCCCAAGGTGGCACCGCCCGGCACGACGCTCGGCGAGCTCCGCAACGGCGTCGACGAGCGCCTCGACCTGCTCGGCTCGCTGCGCTGACCCACCAGGCGGACCGACACCGATCCGCCGACACCGATCGACGCCAGGGGCGTCGGGCCCTTCCCGGCCCGGCGCCCCTGGCGCGTCAATATCTGTGCCCGCGAAGTAAGAAATGAACACGACGCGCGATGAACATTCCTTCCTCGACAGGCAGAACAGAATTATCCTCCGCACACGCCCGACCGCAGCGTGCTACTCTCGATCTCAGTTGCAGTTGTGGTTCCCGAAATCTTGAAGACGGGGCGATCATCATAGCGACTCGGATTTCACAAGTTGTGGATTCCGACGCACCCCCGAAGGAGATTTGACATGGCTGCAGGCACCGTGAAGTGGTTCAACGCGGAAAAGGGCTTCGGCTTCATCGAGCAGGACGGCGGCGGCGCCGACGTCTTCGCCCACTACTCGAACATCGCCGCCCAGGGCTTCCGCGAGCTGCAGGAGGGCCAGAAGGTCACCTTCGACATCGCCCAGGGCCAGAAGGGCCCGACGGCCGAGAACATCGTTCCCGCCTGACGCTGACGCGTACTTCGCAGCTGGGGCCCGCACCTTGGGGTGCGGGCCCCAGCTCGCTGCTTTCCAGAAAACCCGCTCCCACCCGCTCCTCGGGAATGCTCGGACCGACGCTCCGGTTGACACACTGCCGGACCCTCCCGAACGGAATACCCGGCCGCACCGCCGGAATATCGCCTCGAACTTCAGCGACGTATCCCGCGAGCATTCCCCGCCGATCCGATTCGGCCCCCCATTCTCCTCGGCTCGTTCTTGCAATTCTCTGCGCTGCTCATTTGCTGCGGGAATTCCTTGATACGTGCCACATCAAGGAAGGTTCCGCATGAACCGCACACGCACGAACGACCGCTTCTCCCGCACCCGTTCGGGAGGATCCACCCGCACGGGCGGCTCGGGCTCCGGAAGGGGCGGCGGCTACTCCGGTGGCTCGCGCCGCTCCGAGGGCTACAGCCGTCAAAGGTCCGCGCCGCAGGGCGAGTTCGCACTGCCGGTGACGACCACCCCCGCGCTGCCCGCCGTCGAGGCGTTCTCCGAGCTCGACATGCCGGCGCAGCTGCTGGCCGCGCTCGGCCGGGAGGGCGTGACCGTGCCGTTCCCGATCCAGGCGGCGACCCTGCCGAACTCCCTCGCGGGCCGTGACGTGCTCGGCCGTGGCCGCACCGGCTCCGGCAAGACCCTCGCGTTCGGTCTCGCGCTCCTCGCCCGTACGGCGGGCCTGCGCGCCGAGCCGAGGCAGCCGCTGGCGCTGGTCCTCGTACCCACCCGCGAGCTGGCGCAGCAGGTCACCGACGCGCTCACCCCGTACGCCCGTTCCGTGTCGCTGCGGCTCGCCACCGTGGTCGGCGGGATGCCGATCGGCCGGCAGGCCGGTGCGCTGCGTGCCGGTGCCGAGGTCGTCGTCGCGACGCCGGGCCGGCTCAAGGACCTCATCGAGCGCGGCGACTGCCGCCTCAACCAGGTCGCCATCACCGTCCTCGACGAGGCCGACCAGATGGCCGACATGGGCTTCATGCCCCAGGTCACCGAACTGCTCAACCAGGTGCGGCCCGAGGGACAGCGGATGCTGTTCTCGGCCACGCTCGACCGCAACGTCGACCTGCTGGTCCGCCGCTACCTGGCCGACCCGGTGGTCCACTCCGTCGACCCCTCCCAGGGCGCGGTCACCACGATGGAGCACCACGTCCTCCACGTGCACGGCGCGGACAAGCACCGGACGACCACCGAGATCGCGGCGCGCGAAGGCCGGGTCCTCATGTTCCTGGACACCAAGCACGCGGTGGACCGGCTGACCGAGCACCTGCTGAACAGCGGTGTCCGGGCCGCGGCCCTGCACGGCGGCAAGTCCCAGCCGCAGCGCACGCGGACGCTGACCCAGTTCAAGACCGGGCACGTCACGGTGCTGGTGGCGACCAACGTCGCGGCCCGCGGCATCCACGTCGACAACCTCGACCTGGTCGTGAACGTCGACCCGCCCAGCGACCACAAGGACTACCTGCACCGCGGAGGCCGTACGGCCCGCGCGGGCGAGTCCGGCAGCGTCGTCACGCTGGTGACCCCCAACCAGCGCCGTGAGATGAGCCGGCTGATGGCCGCCGCGGGCATCACCCCGCAGACCACTCAAGTGCGTTCGGGCGAGGCGGAGCTGAGCCGCATCACGGGCGCCCAGGCTCCCTCGGGCGTGCCGGTCGTCATCACCGCTCCGGTCGTGGACCGTCCGCGGCGCGGCGCCTCCTCCTCGTCCCGGGGCCGCCGGGGCCGTACGGGCGGCAAGGGCCGCTCCACCGGCGAGGCCCGCCGCACGACCCAGCGCCCGACCGCCACCGGTGCGGCGGCCTAGGTCCTGCTCTCACCTTCCCGTCGCTCGCCGGAAGGGCGGTCCGGGCTGCGTCCGGTACGCGCTCCCGGCGGGCAGTGGGAGAGTGTGCCGGGCGTTGCCCGGCGTTCTCGCGCCCTCCCGCCGATCGACCCCCGGCCGGCCCGGGTCCCCCTCGTCTTTCTTCTCCTCCCTCCCCACCCCTCCTTTCCCTGTGAGGCATCATGCGCTGCGTCATCGCCCGGTTCCCGTTCGACCTCGACAAGAGCGGGGTCCTGGACTCGATGAAGGGCGTCAAGCCCGAGGCCATCACGGGCGAGTCCGTGATCATCGGCCGCCGCCACTACCCCGTCAAGCAGGTGGGCGAGGTCATCACCCGGCAGGACCGCCGTGACTTCACGAGCGGAGAGGTCGTACGGGCCATGACCCGGCTCGGCTTCACCTGCCAGGCCGGTCCCGCGCCCGAGCCCGCCCCGGTCGCCGCCACACCGCTCCAGACCGCGTCGGCGCTGCTCGGCAGCCCGGCCCCGGCCCCCCTGGGCCTGTGACGGCCGGAGCGAGCCGACACCGGTACGCAGCACCCCCCGGCTGACACCGGGAACAGCGATGAGGGCCCTGCCGACGCGCGTCGGCAGGGCCCTCATCGCTTTTTTCGGAGCGTGTCGCTCTTGCGGAGCGTGTCGGGTACGGCGGATCAGTGGTCGGAGTAGCTGACGTCGCCCACGGTCCAGGCGCTGACGTCCTCGATCGCGACGCGGTACATCCCGCCCGTCTCGGGAATCCCGATGTTGCCCTGCAGGATCCGGGCGAGGTGGAAGTGCAGATACGCGGGTGGCTCGCCGTGGCCGTCCTCGGGACCGCCATCCGTGGGCTCGGCGCCGAAGACGGCGGAGAACGGACCCAGGCGGTCCGAATCGTTCAGGACCTCCGAGACCCGCTCCCTCCACACGGCTTCCGGAGCGAGCCGGCCGGTGATGACGGCGCCGCCGACCACCACGGTCAGCGACATCTGATTGCTCTGCCCGGACTCCACGAGGGCGGAGATGTCCACGAGGAGCCGGTCGGGGTTCGTCATGGAAGCCGAGTCTATTCAGCGGCTCGCCCGACCTCACCCGCACGGCCCCGCCTCAACCTCACCCCAACCCCACCGGGTCGCGCCCGCCCGCGCCCTGACGTCACCGGGTGTTACCGGCCGTCACCGCGGACCGCAGAATACCTACGCCTCAAGCGAACCGAAATCTACTCTCGCCAGAGTAGACATTGGCGCGCGTCGTGGTTAGTGTTTCTCTCGTAGACAAGGTCGAGAGAGACCCGGCAGACACGAACTGGCGGGTAGAAGACGACAGTTCCACCACAGGTCCCGAGAAAGAACGGAAGGAGCAGACGCCATCAGGATCGCCCGGCCAGGGCATCATCCGGCCGGGTACCGCAAGACCCCGGAATGGAAGGTGGTCCCCGGTCACGCATTCGCGATCCCCGCATACCCGCCCGTCTCCCGGGCCGGACTGCGGAAACAGAAGGTCGGCGCAGCAGTAGAGCCGACAGATGGTGTTCAATTTCCTTCGGGGCCCTGGTGCCGTACGGCACCAGGGCCCCTCGACGCGTTGGTCAACGAGGTGACATGACAGCAGATACTCCGCTCAGCGGTCGTCTGGACGACGACGACTACCCCGCGTACACGATGGGCCGGGCAGCAGAAATGCTCGGCACCACCCCGGGTTTCCTCCGGGCCATCGGCGAGGCACGGCTGATCACTCCGCTCCGCTCCGAAGGCGGACACCGGCGGTACTCCCGCTACCAGCTACGGATCGCCGCGCGCGCCCGCGAACTCGTCGACCAGGGGACCCCTGTCGAAGCCGCCTGCCGCATCGTCATCCTTGAGGACCAGCTCGAGGAAGCACAGCGCATCAACGCCGAGTACCGCCGCGCCGCGAAGGAGACACCCGAGACTCCCGCCTGAGCGGGTCGGACGCCAGCTCGCGGAGGATGCGGGTCAGGTCGTCCGCGACCGCTACCGGCCCCGTGTCGGAAAGGACACGACCGACGACGAACTCTTCGCCGTCCTGCGGGAGATGATCGAGCCCCTGCACGACGCGCACACCTCGCTGTCGGACGGGAAGGACCGGGAGTTCGGAGGCCTGCGGCCCGACACACCGCCGCACGGCCCCGAGGACCTCGCCCGGATCGACACGGCCGTCGCGAAGGCCGTCGGGGTGCCGCTGCGGCAGTACGCGGGCGGCGCACTGTCGTTCGCCCGCCTCCCGGAGGGGACCGGCTATCTGCGCATCACCCGCTTCATGGGCTACACCGACGAGGAGTCGTACGCGAAGTGGGAGGCGGAGCTGGACGCGGCCCTGGACAGGATTCCGTGGAAGAAGCTGACCGGGCTGGTCCTGGACGTCCGGCTGAACGGCGGCGGCGCCGACCCGCTGGCGCTGCGCGTCATCTCGCGGCTGACGGACCGTCCGTACACCGCGTACACCAAGTACGCCCGCAACGACCCACGGGACCCGACCCGGTTCACGCCGGGACAGCCGATCACGGTGCGGCCGCACCACGGGCCCCGCTTCGGCGGACCGGTCGCGGTCCTCACCGGCCCGCTGGCGGTCAGCGCGGCCGAGACCTTCACCCAGGCGCTGATGGCACGCAGCCCGGAGCCCGTACGGATCGGGCAGAACACCCAGGGCGTCTTCTCCGACACCATGGACCGCACCCTGCCGAACGGCTGGAGCTTCGCGCTGCCCAACGAGGAGTTCCGTACGGCCGACGGCACCACCTTCGACGGGCCCGGCATCCCACCGCACCACCGCACCCCGGTCTTCACCGAGGAGGAGTTCGAGCAGGGCCGCGACAGCGCCCTGACAAAGGCACGGGAACTGCTGCGCCACCGGGACCGCTGAGCGTGCCGAGCCGGTGAGCCGTCCTGGATCTCACCGGTCCGTGCCGCTGCCTACCCCCGGGGCGGGCCGGCGTCCACGACCGCCATCGACAGGTCCAACGGGTCAAAGTGGATCAGGGACTCCAGCCACCACGTCATACCGGCCTCGGCGAGTCCCTTGAGGTCCACGTCCTTGTCCTCCTGCCACGCGGGGCTCGCGTTGCCGCGTACGGCGATGTCGTACGGCCGGTCGACGGGCAGGCCGGCGCGGTGCAACTCCCGCCGGACGCCGGCGACTTCCTCGGGAGTCAGTTCGTGGTCGACCGGGTTGGGGAAGATGCCGTCGCAGCCGGCGGCGCGGCCGATCACCCGCGGGCTGGAGGTGGAACTGGCCATCCAGACAGGGATGCGGTACGGCTCCGGCTCGGTGGCGGCCAGGTTCACCCGGTAGTGCGGGCCGTGGTGCCGGATCGCCTCGCCGGCCCACATCGCCCGCATCAGCCCGAGTCCCTCGGTGAGCATCGCCGAGCGGGTCGGCAGATCCGAGGCCTCCCCGAACCGGCTGAAGTCACCGGACTCGTCGACGCCCACTCCGGTGCCGACGACGAGCCGTCCCCCGGAGAGCCTGCTGACGGTGGACGCGTGCCGGGCGACCACCCAGGGCCGCCGCCGGGCCGGCGGCGTGACCGTCGGGCCGAGCACCAGTCTCTCGGTGGCCTGCGCGATCGCCGCCAGCGTGGTCCAGGGGTCGGCGATCGGCATCGCGTCGGTGACCACGTGGTCCCACAGGAACACCCCGTCCCACCCGGCGGCCTCCGCCCGTACCGCCAGCTCGACGAGGATCCGGGGGTCCCCGAACGGACCGAACGGCGGAAGGTAGACACCGAAGCGCGTGTTCTCGTTGATGGGGACCATCTCCAGGGCAGGGGTCGACTGCGGGAACAGGGCGGACCGGCGGGCCTGTCCACCCTGTTCGGTCCACCCTGTGCAGTCTCGCCGGGCCGTGTCGCGGTACGTGAATTGGGGCCCCGTCAGATGTCGAACTCCTGGTCGCGGGTCTCCGGGAGGGCCAGTAGGCACAGGAGGCTCAGCAGGCAGAGGGTGCCGGTGTAGAAGCCGAGGACCAGCGGTGATTCCCAGTGGCTGTTGAGCCAGGTGGCGACGAGTGGGGCGAAGCCGCCGCCGAGGGTGTTGGCGAGGATGAAGGCCGCGGAGGCGCCGGTGTAGCGCAGCCGGGCGGGGAACAGTTCCGGGAGGAAGGCCGCCACCGGGGAGAACATCAGCGCCAGGAACATCAGGCCGACCGTGTACGCGCCGGTGATCACCAGCCCGTCGCGCGAACTCAGCGAGGCGTACATGGGCACCGCCCACACCACGCAGCCGACGGCTCCGGTCAGCATCACCGGGCGCCGGCCGATCCGGTCGGACAGCCTGGCCACTGGGAGAGTGATGGCGATTCCGGCCGCCGCGCCGATACTCGCGGCCGTCAGCATCGTGTTCTGGGGGATACCGAGTTCCTTCGGCCCGTACGAGATGCTGTAGACGATCGTCAGGTAGTAGACGGCCGAGCCGCCGATCGCCGCGCCCGTCCCGAGCAGCACCCGGCCGGGGTACCGCTTGAGCAGCGTGACCAGCGGAAAGCGGGATGCCGTCGGGGGTTCCGAGCGCGTCTGTGTCGTTCGGTCGGCCGCCGCGCTGAACACCGGCGACTCCGAGACCGTCGTACGCACCCACAGGCCGATCACGACGAGCACGGTGCTGAGCAGGAACGGTATGCGCCAGGCCCAGTCGACGAAGCCGTCCCGGCCCACGATGTTCAGGGTGGGCAGGATGACGGCGGTGGAGAGCAGGAAGCCGAGGGAGGGGCCGGCCTGCGGGATGGACGCGTACAGCGCGCGGCGGCCCGGCGGCGCGTGTTCCGCGGCGAGGAGCACCGCCCCGCCCCACTCGCCGCCCATGCTGATGCCCTGGAGCAGACGGAGCGTCACCAGCAGTACGGGGGCGAGGAGTCCGGCGGTCTCGTACGTGGGCAGCAGGCCGACGCCGACCGTGGCCACGCCCATCAGCAGGAGCGAGGCGACCAGGGCCCGTCGGCGGCCCAGCCGGTCACCGATCGTGCCGAACAGGACGACGCCGAGGGGGCGGGAGAGGAAGGCCGCGGCGAACGTGAGGAACGCGGCCAGGGAGGAGACGGTGGGGTTGCCCGAGGGGAAGAAGGCGGGGCCGAGGACGAGTGCGCTCGCGGTGCCGTACACCGCGAAGTCGTAGTACTCGATCGTGGTGCCGACCAGGCTGGCGACGGCGACGCGCGGGGCCTCGGTCTTCCCGGCGGACGTGTCGATGGTCCTCGCCGTCGGGGGTGGGGACGCGGCCGGTCTTGGGCCGACGGTCTCGGGAGCGGTCTTGGACGGTAATTCGGGCATGGGGAGTCACTTCCGGTACGCCCGGTCCGTACGGTCCGGGTGCAGATGGGGGGACGGCCTCGCATGTAACACGTTCCGGAGCGCGCCTGACACCCTAGGCCCGGAAATTCAATTTCGACAAGGAAGTTCGACAAAGAAGTCCGACGGAAAAGCCGCCCCGTCCGAATTACCGAACACGTCGACTCGAACCCGTCGAACCCGTCGAACCCATCGAAGGGGCGGGCTCGGGAATTGCCTGCCATTTACACGTGACATCCGTAGGAAAGCGTCCGATGCGGCCATGTGCGGGGGCAGACCTCCTCAATGCGCATAGAGCACATCACACCCGCCACCTCGGCATTTGCCACACAACACCCCACGAACAGCACCCTCCTGCGGCGTCAACCCCGCCATACCTGTCAAATCGCTGTCAATATTCATTCCCAGGCCCGCATAAAAATTCGCCGGTGATCACGCCTTGCCAACGGACGATTACGCGTGAATGCTGATGCCCGACTGAACTTGAAAGTTCTACGACCATCGTTTTTCGGACATGGAGACCGCAACAGGATGTCGCGGTTCGGCTTTCTTAAACGCGGCCTCCGGGCTGGGAAGGCGCATTACCCATGCTGAAAACTGGCAAGCTATTACGCTTGAGAAGACTTTCGCTCGCGGGTGACGACCGGCACCTGCTCGTACCGCTCGACCACAGCGTTTCGGACGGCCCGATCGTCCCCGCCGACAAGTGGGACGACCTGCTGCGCGCACTGGTGGCCGGCGGCGCCGACGGGATCATCGTCCACAAGGGGCGTGCCCGCGCCTTCGCCCCGGACATCCTCAGGAGCTGCGCCCTGGTGGTGCACCTGAGCGCCAGCACCGCCCGCTCCGCCGACGTCCACGCCAAGGTGCTGGTCGCCGACGTCGAGGAGGCGCTGCGGCTCGGCGCCGACGCGGTCAGCGTCCACGTGAACATCGGCTCGGACACCGAGGCCCAGCAGCTCGCCGACCTGGGGGCGGTGGCCCGTTCCTGCGACGCGTGGGGCATGCCGCTGATCGCGATGGTCTACCCCCGCGGCCCCCGCATCGAGGACCCGCGCGATCCCGACCTCCTCGCCCATCTGGCCAACGTCGCCGCCGACCTGGGCGCGGACATGGTGAAGACCTCCGTCGCCCTGCCGATCGACCGCATGGCCGAGGTCGTGGCCAACAGCCCGATCCCCGTGCTCGCGGCCGGCGGTCCGCCGGACGGCTCCGACCTGGTCGAGTACGGCGCCGCCGTGATGGCCACCGGCTGCCAGGGGCTGGCCATCGGCCGCCGGATCTTCTCGGCCCCCTCGCCCGCCGCGCTGGTGTCCCGGCTCTCCGCGGTCGTGCACGGCGGCAGCACCATCACGGATGACATGAGCATGCCCAAGTATTCGACGATCGTGGCAGGAGTCGCATGAGGTTCGCATGGATCGATCTCCGTGAGGTCCCCCGTCCGCAGCTCCAGGCGGTGGTGGACGCGGCCGTCCACAGCCGGATGGCCGGCGTCGTGGCCACCGACGCCGAGTTGCTCGGGACGCTGCCGCCCACTGTCACCCGGGTGCTGGTCACGGGGACCACGGGCACGGCCGCCGCGAAGAAGCCAGGGGACAGGCCCGAGGCCAAGCCCGGTGACAAGGAGGTGAAGGGTTCCGGGGGTGCGAAGGACGCCAACCCGCCCTCCGGGAAGGGCAGTTCCCCGGCCGACAGCGGAAACGCCACGGGAACCGTCACCGGAACCGCCGCCGGAATCGACCTCCTGCTGCGGAAGTTCGGCACCCAGGAGGAGCTGGACGCCCTCGCCGCCGACAACCGAGCGGCCGGGGGTACTGGCGGCACCGGGGGCACGCCCGCCGCCGGGTTCATCGACGTACGGGACGACCGCACCCTGACGCTGTCCTGCGCGGGCGCCATGGCGTTGCCGTACACCGTCATCCACTTCGCCGACCCGACCAAGATCCCGCTGGAGATCGTGCTGGCCGCGGCAGAGTCCGCCGAGGGCAAGCTGGTGACCGTGGTCGACGGCCTGGAGGAGGCGGCCATCGTCTTCGACGTCCTCGAACGCGGCTCGGACGGCATCCTCTTCACGCCCCGCAGCGCCGACGAAGTGTTCGCGCTGGCCCGGCTGCTGGAGGCCACGACGCCCCAACTGGAGCTGTCCACACTGACCGTGGAGAGCATCCGGCACGTCGGGCTCGGCGACCGGGTCTGCGTGGACACCTGCTCGCACTTCGACGAGGACGAGGGCATCCTCGTCGGCTCGTACTCCTCCGGGTTCGTGCTCTGCTGCAGCGAGACCCACCCGCTGCCGTACATGCCGACCAGGCCGTTCCGGGTCAACGCCGGTGCCCTGCACTCGTACACGCTCGGGCCCGACAACCGCACGAGCTACCTCAGCGAGGTCGGTTCCGGCAGTGTCCTGCTCGGGGTCGGTGCCGACGGCCGCACCCGGCGGGTCGTGGTCGGCCGCGCCAAGCTGGAGTCCCGGCCGCTCCTGGAGATCCGTACGCACGCCGAGGACGGACGGCTGGTCAGTCTGACCGTGCAGGACGACTGGCACGTACGGGTGCTCGGCCCGGGCGGGAAGGTCCTCAACGTCACCGAGCTGCGGACGGGCGACGAACTGCTCGGCTATCTGGCCACCGACAAGCGCCATGTGGGCCTGCCCATCGGCGAGTTCTGCAAGGAGGTCTGATGGGCGGCGGCCTGAGAGACCCCCTGAGAGAAAGCGACCTGTCCGGCGGTCCCGTGGACGTCGACGGGATGGGTTCCCTGGTCCGGCGGCTGTTCGACGCGCGGGACGACGCTCTGCCGTATCTGACACATCGACAGGAAACCGTCACCCGGGGCGAGTTACGGGAGCGGGTGGCCAAGCAGGCCGCCGTGTTCGCCGGGTTCGGCATCAGGCCGGGCAGCGCCGTGGGGCTGCGGACTCCGCCCAGCTTCACCCAGGTCGAGGTGCTGCTCGCGCTGTGGCGGCTGGGCGCCCAGGTGATGCTCTTCGACTTCCGGCTCAAACCGGCCGAGGTGGCGGCGCTCTGCACGTCCTGCCGGCCGCAGTTCATGGTCCGGGCCGGGTCCAACGTCCAGGCGACGTTCGGCTTCCGGCCCGAGTACGAGGTCGTCACCGAGTGCCGCGGAACGGGGCGGCCGGCTGCCACCGGGCACCGGCTGGTCCAGTTCAGCTCCGGCTCCACCGGGCGGCCCAAGGTGATCGGCAGGACCGCCGCGTCGCTCGCCGCCGAGGTGGACCGGTTCGCCGGGATCGGCGGAATGCCGGGCGAGGGCGACCGCGTGCTGCTGCTCAGTTCGACGGCGCACAGCTTCGGCCTCGTCGCCGGGCTGCTGCACTCCCTGGCGGCCGGCGTCTCCGTCGTCTTCGCGCCCCGGATCTCCGCCCGCGACCTCCTGCGGACCGCGGTGGACCACCGGGTCACCGCCCTGTTCGGGGTGCCGATGCACTACGAACTGCTCGCCGCCGCCGTCGATCCCCCCGAACTGCCCGACCTGCGGGTCGCGGTGTCGGGCGGCGAACTGATGCCGCCGGACGTCGCCGCCCGGTTCACCGAGCGGTACGGGGTGCCGGTCGGCGAGTCCTACGGCACCACCGAGAGCGGTGTGGTCGCCATGGACGTCGGCGGCACGCTGCGGCCGTCGGTCGGCCCGGCCGCCCCGGGCGTGGTCGTCCGGGTGCGGCGGGGCGAACTGGACGTCGCCCTCGACGAGTCGCCGTATCTCTTCGACTCCGGCGGTACGCAGTACGCCGACGGGTGGCTGCGTACGCGGGACCGGGCCTCGGTCGACGGCACCGGGGCCGTGCGGGTGCATGGCCGTGCCGACTCCCTCGTCGTGATCGGCGGTCTCAAGGTGGATCTCACCGAGGTCGAGAACGTGTTGCGGGGGCATCCTGCGGTCGAGCAGGCGGTTGTGGTTCACGAGGGTGTGACCGAGGCGTATGTCGTGACCTCCGCCGCCGGTTCCGCCGGAGGCGGGGGGCCTTCCGCGGAGGAGTTGTTGCGGTGGTGTCGGGAGCGGCTCGCCGACTACAAGTTGCCCCGGGTGGTTCGGCTGTTGGACGCGTTGCCTCGTACGTCCAACGGGAAGCTTGTTCGCCGGCCAACGCTGTTGCGTGAACGCGCTGTTGGGTGAGGTGGGGCAGCTCCCGTTGTTCGTTGGCCGCGGGCCCGTTGTGGCTTGTCGCGCCCCGCGGCAGAGCCGCAAATGTCACAGCCCCGCGCCCCTTTGGGGCGCTCGACCCCTCACTGGAGATTCTGATGAGTACGTCTGTCCTGGAAGACGAGATCCGTGAGTTCGTGCTCGGCACCGTCATTGACGAGATGAACATCCTGATGAGCCGTGACGGCATCACGGACGAGAGTCCGGTGACCGTCGGGGGGCTGGATCTGGACTCGTTGAGTCTGATCGAGCTCACGTTGCGGCTGGAGACGCGGTTCGGTGTGGAGATACCGGACACCGACATCGAGCCCCTCGCCTCGCTGACCCTCGGCTCCCTCGTCGCCGAGATCGTCCGACGCGGTGCGAAGGCATGAGTACGGGAGCCATGGCGAACGACGCGCGCGAGGGGGAACCCACGCCCACGCTCTCGCCCCTCACCGTCGACACCGTCCGTGAGCTGCTGGCCGACCGCAAGATCTTTCCCGGCGTGCCCGACGAGCTCGGTGAGGACACCGAACTGATCCTGGATTCCCTGGGGTTGGTGTGGCTGCTGCACGTGGTGGAGGAGCGGTTCGGGCTGGTCGTTGAGCCCAGCTATGACGACATCGCCGGGTTCACCTCTCTGCGGCGGCTCGCCGACTATCTGTGCGGCGCTCAGGCGGGTCGCCTGGAAGGGGGTGGTCCTGATGAGCGGTGACGTGACGGTCACCGGGTTCGGTGTGCGTACCGCGTTCGGTACCGGTGCCGACGCCTTGCGGAGGGGGGTCTTCGCGGGGGTTCCGTCGTTCGCCGCCACGACCCGGTTCGATACCGGGCCCTACCGTACGGCGATGGCGGGGGCCGCGGCCGATGGGCCCAACGCGGTTGAGGGGTGGGCCCTTCGCCACGCCCTTGCCGAGTGTGGCGCCGAAGCCCTTGCCATGGCGGGGCTCGCCCCAGGAGGGGAGGCCGCCGTGTTGCTCGGTGTGGCCGGGGATCACACGAGTGTGACTCGGTATTGGCGGGGTGCCGGGTCGGATGTCGGCTGCGGGTCCGTCGTGGCTGGTCGCGCAGTTCCCCGCGCCCCTGAAAAGCAGCCGGTGCGCGGGACTTCCACGGACGTGAAGCGAGTTGCCGACGCCATGCCCGCCACCGACTCCCAGCGAGTTGCCGACGCCATGCCCGCCACGGGCTCCGAGCGAGTTGCCGACGCCGTTCCCGCTCGGTTGACCGAACTCCTCGCCGGGGAACTCGGGTTGACCGGGCCCCGGCTCACCTTCACCAATGCCTGTGTCGCCTCCGCTGCCGCGATCATTCATGCCTGTCGGCTGATCTCCTCCGGGCGGACCGACGTGGCCGTCTGCGCGGGCGGGTATCTGGTGGAGGAGGAGACGTTCGGGAAGTTCGACTCCGGGCGGGCGCTGTCGCGTGACGGGATGGTGCGGCCGTTCAGTGCCGACCGCAGTGGGCTGTTGCTCGGCGACGGTGTGGCGGTCGTCGTGCTGGAGTCCGCCGAGCATGCCCGGCGCCGCGGGGCCCGGTCGCTGGCGGGCGTGGTGGGCTGGGGTGCGGCCTCGGACGCCCACCACATCGCCCAGCCGCACCCGGAAGGTGTCGGACTCGCCCGCGCGGCCCGGCAGGCGATGCGGCTCGCCGGCGACCCGGACGGGACCTCCCTCGACTACGTCAACGCCCATGGCACCGGCACCAAGTACAACGACGGGGCCGAGACCCGCGGACTGCGGGCCGCCTTCCCCGAGCGGGCCGAGTCGATACCGGTCAGCTCGACCAAGAGCACCACCGGCCATCTCCTGGAGGCGGCGGGCGTCGTGGAGTTCGTGATCACGATGCTGGCCCTGACGGACGGCGTACTGCCGCCGACCGCCGGATTCACCACGCCCGACCCGGAGTGCGACCTCGACTACGTGCCGAACGAGCCGCGCCGGACCGACGCCCGCAGGGCCCTCACCGTCAACGCCGCCTTCGGGGGCGCCAACACCGCACTCGTCCTGGAGCGGCCGTGACCCCGACCGAGAACACCACGACCACGGCCGGGAACACCCGCAGGACCGTGCTGCGTTCGTCCCTCGGCATCCTCTCCACTGCCACCGCCACCCACGGCACCGGGCAGGACGGCGACATCCCGCTGCCGAGGCTCCCCGGCTTCGTGGAGTCGGCCTTCAGCCCGCTGGCGTACGAGGCCGCCCGGCAGTGCCTCGCCGAACGGCCCGATGGGGGCACCTCCCGGTCTGGGGGCACCTCCCGGCCGGAGGCTGGGGGAGAAGCCGAGAGTGGGGGAGGGTCGCGTACGGCGGTGGCACTGGCGAGTACGACCGGTGACACCACCACCGCGGACCTGGCCAGCCGGCGCATGGTCTCCGGACGGGTCCACAACCCGCTGCTGTTCATGCAGGCCACCCCCAACTCCGTACTCGGCTATCTGAGCCGGGAGTTCGGGATCACCGGGCAGATGTTCAGCCTCTCCACCCTCGACGACCCGGTGACAGAACTTCTCTCCATGGCCGACCTGCTCCTGGAGGACCCGGAGGTGGACCGGGTCCTGGTGGTGGGCGTCGAACTGGGCGGCGGCGAGCGGCTGGCCGCCGTGTATGAGGAGTTGGCCGGTGGCAACGGCCGTTCGGTCCCGGTCCCCGCCCTTCCCGCCCTTCCCGCGGACGCCGGACTCGCGGCGGCGGTCCTGCTCGGCCGTCCCGGCACCGGAACACCGGTCTCGGTCCGGTCGGCAGAGGCGTACGAAAGCCACGGCGACACCAGCGCCGACGGAACCGGCACACGCGTGCGTCTCGGCAGCATCCAGAGCCTGTTCGACCTGGTCGGGCTCCACCGGCGGCTGCTGCGGGAAGGCGGCAGCCATGTCCTGGTGACCGACCCGCGCGCGCCCGCGTTCCTCCTCACCGCCGGCACAGAGGCAACGACCATCGCAAGGAACGAGACGGAGACCCATGCTCATCAGTAGACAGGAGCGGGCACGGATCTGCTCCGACACCGAACTCGGCGCCGGCAACGTACTGGAGCGCCTGACCGCGTACGGCAGACCGCTCGACGAACCCGTGCTGTGGACGGACGGCGGCTGGCGGGCACCGGACGGCAGCCGGCCCGAGGTGCTGACGCTCGGGCAGCTGAACGAGGTGGTCGAGACGTACGCGGGCTGGTACGCCGCCCGGGGTGTGCGGCCCCGCGACCCGGTCGCCGTGCACTCCTACTCCAGCACCGAGTTCGCGGTGAACTTCCTGGCGCTGACGGCCCTCGGTGCCGTCCCGTCGTTCGTCAACGGCAATCTGCCTCCGGAGACCGCCCGGGAGTACGTACGACGGCAGGGCGCGGTCGGCGCCTTCACGGACCGCGAGCACCATGACGTGCTGTCGGCGGCGGAGGGGGCGGAGACGGCGGAGGGGCTCGGCTTCTGCGTGACCTCCGGCGACATCCGCCCGGAGCACCGCGAGTTGCTCCCGTCCTCCTACCCGTACCGGCACGACCCCACCGATCCGGTGCTCATCTCGCACTCCTCCGGAACCACCGGTATGCCCAAGGGAGTTCCGCACACGCACCGGACGCTGATGTACGCGCAGGTGCACCGGCTCCGCTACTCCACCGGTACCGACATGGCCCGCACGCTGGTGGGGCTGCCGGGTGCGCACAACGCCATGGTGGCGACGCTGCTGTACTGCCTGCTGCTGCGCACGGACATCAAGCTGCTCTCCAGCCAGCGCGGCGCCCAAGTGCTCGACGCCATCGAGGAGTTCGGGCCCACCACGGTGCTGGCCTTCGCCGGGACCTTCGGCGAGATGGCCGCCGAGACGCTGGCGGACCGTGATCTGTCGAGCGTGCAGGTGTGGTTCAACACCGGGGACGCGGCCCACGAGGCGCACATCCGGGCCCTCGTCCGGCACGGCAGCCACCAGACGATGGGCAAGGACCTGCGGCGCGTACGGGTCGAGGGGTCCGTCTTCGTGGACGGGCTCGGCTCCTCGGAGGCCGGCTACTCCGTCTTCCACAACCGGCACACCAAGGACACCTCGGCCTACTCGCGCTGTGTCGGCAAGCCCATCAGCTTCGCCGAGGCCGCCGTGCTCGCCGAGGACGGCACCCCGCTGCCACCCGGGCGGATCGGCCGCCTCGGCCTCAAGTCGCCCACCCTCACGCCCGGTTACTGGAACGACTCGCTGACCTGGAACCGGATGCGGCTGGGCGGCTACTGGCTCACCGGGGACCTCGCCCAGCAGGACGAGGAGGGCAACTTCTACCACCTTGACCGGGCCCCGGACGCCGTCCGCACCAGCGACGGAATCCTCTTCAGCACCCGCACCGAGGAACTCCTGCTCCGGGAACTGCCCGAACTGGCCGACTGCACGGTCGTCGGGGTCGCCTCCGAAGGCGTACGGGCCGACTGGGACGGCGACGGCGAGGCCGAGGCGTACGCGCTGCTCCAGCTCGCGGACGAGACCGCCGAGGACGACGGCGACGAGGTGTGGACCGCGCGGGTCAACGCCGTTCTCGTACGCGCCGGATTCCCGCCGGTCGCCCGCGCCCTGCGCATGAAGCCCGACGACGTGGCCAAGGGCGCCACCGGCAAGGTCCTGAAACGCGTGATGCGTGACCGGTTCGCCGCCAGGGGGCAGGTGTGAGTGCCGACGAGGTCAACCAGCGCGCGCAGACCGTGGAGGCGTACCGGCTGTGGTGGCAGCACGACGCCCACTGGTACCAGGGGGTGGCGAGCCGGTTCGGGCAGCAGGCCGCGAACGAGATCAACGCCGAGGCACTGCGCAAGGTCGCCCTGCACGTCGGGCAGCGCATCGCCCGCAGGTCGGGGCCCCTCCCGGACAGCGGTGACAACGGCAAGGACCTGGAGGAGCTGCGCCGCCGCTACGACGAGTGCGGCGACCGGATGTTCCCCCGGGAGCTGCGCAACGCCTCCACCGAGGTCGAGGACGCGGGCGGGGACGGGGGCGAGGGCCTGATCGTGCTCACGCTGCGGCGGAACTTCGCCATCACCATGGTCCGGATGGCCGGTTCGCTGGAGGGCTACCGGTGCCCGTGCACCGACATCCACGCGGGCTGGTCCGAGGGGCTCGGCGTGACCCTGACGGAGAACCGGGCCGAGAGCTGTCTGCGCGACGGCGACAAGGCGTGCCGTCTGCTCATGCGGGTCGCCGCTCCCCTTTCCTCCGCGACCACCACGGAGGGCTGAGCCGTGCGCGTACTTGTCGCCGGGGCCACCGGAGTGGTCGGACATCCGCTGGTGGGCGCGCTTCGGGCGCGGGGCCATGAGGTGAGCGCGCTGGTGCGGGCGGAATCGCGGGACCGGGCTCCGGAGGCCGACGCTGTGGTGGTCGCCGACGCCCTGGACCGGGAGGGCCTGCTGTCGGCGGTGTCGGCCGCCCGGCCCGAGGTGGTCGTCCACCAGATGACGGCGTTGCGGCTGCTGCCCGCCGATCCCGTGGAGGCCTTCGCGCTGACCGCACGGCTGCGGACCGAGGGGACCGCCCATCTCGTCGCGGCGGCCCGTGCGGCCGGTGCGCGCCGGATGGTCGCGCAGTCCGTCGCCTTCGCCGCCGCCCCGGCCGGGGACCCGGTCCTCGACGAGGACGCGCCACTGTACGTGGACGCCCCGGACGCCGGCTGGGCCGCCACCGTACGGGCCGTCGCCGAACTGGAGCGGCAGGTCCTGGGCGGCGGCCCGGACCTCGCGGGCGTGGTGCTGCGGTACGGCACCCTGTACGGCCCCGGCACCGGGTACGCCCGTATCGGCGGGACCGGCCAACGGGTGTTGACCGGAAGGTTCCCGCTGCCCGAGGGCGGGGCCGGGATCACCTCGTTCGTGCATGTGGTGGACGCCGTGGGAGCGGCCGTGGCGGCGGTCGAGTCGGATGCCACCGGCGTCTTCCACGTGACCGACGACGATCCGGCTCCGGCCGCGCAGTGGCTGCCGCACTTCGCCCGCACGCTGGGCGGCCCGCCCCCGCGGACGATTCCGACGGCACTCGCGGCCCGGCTCCTCGGCTGGTTCATGACCCACCAGCTCACCGCGGCGCGGGGCGCGGCGAACGACCGGGCCCGTACGGAACTGGGCTGGAAGCCGCTGCGGCCGAGCTGGCGCGACGGGCTGGGCCGGGAATGACCGGCCCCGGTGACGCCATCACCCTGTGCGTGATCGGCGCCGGTCCGCGCGGCCTCTCGGTCCTGGAGCGGATCTGCGCCAACGCGGGCCCGGCCGCCCGCCAGGTCGCGGTCCACCTCGTCGACCCGTACCCGCCCGGCGCGGGCGCGGTGTGGCGTACCGACCAGCCGGGCGAGCTGCTGATGAACACGGTCGCCTCCCAGGTGACCCTGTTCACCGACGACAGCGTGGCCTGCGCGGGGCCGTCGGTGCCGGGCCCGAGCCTGTACGAGTGGGCGCGCGCCCTGGAGCCCGAGGCGTACCCGGACCGGGTCCTGGAGGAGGCGCGGCGGCTCGGCCCGGACACCTATCCGACCCGCGCCTTCCACGGCCACTACCTGGAGTGGGTCTTCCGGCATCTCTTACGCACCGCCCCTCCCGGGGTGACGGTCCACACGCACCGGGCGACCGCGGTCGCGCTGGCGGACACCCCGGACGGGCGGCAGACGGTGACGCTGGCGGACGGCGGCCGGCTGACCGGGCTGGACTCGGTGGTGCTGGCGCTCGGCCACGGCGACCTGGCCCCGAGCCCGGAGGAACGTGCGCTGGGCTCCTTCGCCGACCGGCACGGCTCGCTCTACGTGCGGCCCGCCAACCCGGCCGACGCCGACCTGAGCCGGATCGCGCCGGGCACACCCGTCGCCCTGCGCGGCCTGGGGCTGAACTTCTTCGACTGCGTGGCGCTGCTCACCGAGGGCCGCGGCGGCACCTTCAAGGAGAGCCAGTCCGGCCTGGTGTACCTGCCGAGCGGCAACGAGCCCGTGCTGTACGCCGGTTCGCGGCGCGGAGTCCCGTACCACGCACGCGGTGAGAACGAGAAGGGCGCGCTCGGCCGCCACCACCCGCGCTTCCTGACCCCCGAGGTCATCGCATGGCTGCGGCGGCAGGCGGACGACGGCCACCCCGTCACCTTCCGCGACGACATCTGGCCGCTGATCGACCGCGAGGTACGGACCGTCCACCACGAGGCGTGGATCGGCCGGTACGGGGTGCCGCCCGCCGAGCCGTGGGACTGGCGGCGGATCGAACGGCCCTACGGCGAACGGGACTTCACCGGCCGCGACGACTTCCGGCACTGGCTGCTGGAGTACCTGCGGCGGGATGTCGCCGAGGCCCGGCTGGGCAATGTGAGCGGGCCGGTGAAGGCCGCGCTGGACGCCCTGCGGGACCTGCGCAACGAGATCCGGCTCGTGGTCGACCACGGCGGGGTGTCCGGCGCGTCGTACCGGTCCGAACTGGACGGCTGGTACACGCCGTTGAACGCCTACACGTCCATCGGCCCGCCGGCCTTCCGCATCGAGCAGCTGATCGCGCTGATCGAGGCCGAGGTGGTGCATGTGCTCGGCCCGGGGATGCGCGTACGGCCCTCCGCGCGCGACGGCGGTTTCCTCGTGGACGCGGAGCAGGTGCCCGAACCTCCGGTGCCGGTCCGCGCGCTCGTCGAGGCGCGGCTGCCCGTCGTCGATCTGCGGCGGAGCGCCGATCCCCTGCTGCGGGGGCTGCTGGCGGCCGGTGACTGCGTCCCGTACCGGCTGGGCGGACAGGAGACGGGCGGGCTCGCGGTGACCAGGAACCCGCCCCGGCTGGTGGACTCGGCGGGCCGGGCACACCCGCGCCGGTTCGCCTTCGGGGTGCCGACGGAGGGGGTGCGCTGGGTGACGGCGGTCGGCATCAGGCCGGGTGTCGGCTCGGTGACGCTGGAGGACTCGGACGCGATCGCCCGGGCGGCGCTGGCGCTGCGGGATGGCGAAATACCGCCACTCCCAAGTGATGTGACGGTACGTCAGATATCGGACGAAGAAGGCCGAGGAGCGTGAACGTGATGTCCGTGGGTATCGACGCGGGCCTGCTCGCCCCCACCTGGGCGGGTACGCCCGCGGCGGCCGAGGTGACCGACGAGGCGTGGCTGCAGGCCATGCTGGACGCCGAAGTGGCCCTGGCCCGCGCCCAGTACGCGGTCGGACTGGCCCCCGCCGCCGCGGTACGGGCGATCGCCTCGGTGGCCCGCGCGGACCGGCTGGACCTGGTCGCCCTGGCCCACGCGGCCCGGGCCGCGGCCAACCCGGTGGTCGCGCTGGTGACGGCGTTCACCGAGGTGGTCGCCGCCAAGGACGCGGCCGCCGCCGAGTACGTACACCGGGGGTCGACCAGCCAGGACATCCTCGACTCGGCGGCCATGCTGGTCGCCCGCAGGGTGCTCGGTCTGATCGCCGCCGACCTGGAACGCACCGGCGCCGCCCTGGCCGCGCTGGCGGACACCCACCGCCACACCGTGATCGCCGGTCGCACCCTGACCCAGCACGCGGTGCCCACCACCTTCGGTCTCAAGGCGGCGGGCTGGCTCCAGTTGGTCGGCGACGCCCTGGTCCGGGTTCGGGCGGTCGCCTCCGCGCTCCCCGCCCAGTTGGGGGGAGCGGCCGGGACGCTCGCCGCGTACCGCGAGTACGCCCTGCTGGACCGCGGAGATCGCGGGGAGGACGGGAGGGGCGGGGACGAGGGCCGGGAGCCAGTCGGCAACGAGGGCGGAGTCGAGTTGCTCCGCCCCTTCGCCGAGGCGCTTGGGCTGGCCGAGCCGGTGCTGCCGTGGCACACCGTGCGTACGCCCGTCGCGGAGGTGGGGGCGGTGCTCCAGTTGGCCACCGGCGCGCTCGGCAAGTTCGCGCTCGACGTGCAGACCCTGTCCCGTACCGAGATCGGCGAGGTGTCCGAGCCCGCGGCCGCCGGGCGCGGGGCCTCCTCGGCGATGCCGCAGAAGCGCAACCCCGCGCTCGCCACTCTGATCGTGTCGGCCGCCCGTCAGGTGCCCGCCCATGCCCTCGTACTCGCCCAGTGTCTGCTGGCCGAGGACGAGCGGCCCGCCGGGGCGTGGCACGCCGAATGGCAGCCGCTGCGCGAGGCGTTGCGGCTGGCGGGCGGGGCCGCGCACACCGCCGTCGAGCTCGCCGAGGGACTGGTCGTCCACCCGGAACGGATGCTGGCCAACCTCGAACTGACCGGGGGCGCCCTCGTGACCGAGCGGCTGACGGTGGTGCTGGCCCCGGCGTTCGGCAAGGTGCGGGCGAAGAAGCTGCTGACCGCCGCGTCGGCCGAGGCGGCCGACACCGGGCGCCCGCTGGCCGAGGTGCTGGCCCAACACCCCGGACTCTCAGCCCTGTTCACCCCCGCCCGGCTGTCGGAACTGCTCGACCCGGCCCACTACACGGGCGCGGCCGACGCACTGGTCGACCGGGCGCTGGGCAGATTCGCGGAGCTCGACGAGCAGGGAGGCAGCCGATGACCGCCGTGAGCCGGGCGGAGGACGCTGAGGACGCTGAGGACGCGGAGGAGAAGGCCGTCCCGTCCCGGTCCTGGCCCGTTCTCCTGGTCGTGGTCTGCGCCCAGATGCTGATCTGGCTGGACACCTCGGTCCTCAACGTCGCCGTCACCACGCTCGCCGACCCGGTGGACGGCCTGGGCGCGACCTCCGCCGAGCTGGAATGGGTGGCGAGCGCCTACACCCTGGTCTTCGCCGGCACGCTCTTCGCGGGCGGCGCGCTGGCCGACCGTTTCGGCCCCCGGAACACGCTCCTCGCGGGGCTCGCGCTGTTCGGCGCCGCCTCCGGCGCGGGCGCCTTCGCCACCGGTCCTGCCTGGCTGATCGTGGCGCGTGCCCTCATGGGCGCGGGCAGCGCACTGCTGATGCCGGCGACCCTGTCGGTCATCGTGCAGAGCACCCCGGAGGAGAAGCGCACCCGGGCGATCGCGATCTGGAGCTCGTCCAGCGGTCTCGGGGTGGCCGTCGGCCCGGTCGTGGGCGGGGCGCTGCTCAGCCACTTCTGGTGGGGCTCGGTGTTCCTGGTCAACGTGCCGATCGTGGCCCTGTGTCTGGCCGGAGTGGTGGCCGTCGTACCGGAGTTGAAGGGTCCCCGGCGCAGGGTGCTCGATCTGCCCGGTCTCGCCCTGTCGGTGCTCGGTCTCGGCGGAGTGGTCTACGGGATCATCGAACTCGGCAACGGACGGACCTGGTACGGCCCGCACGTACTCCTCCCCCTCCTCCTGGGCGGCGCGCTGCTCGCCCTCTTCGTCGCCGGTCAGCGCAGGTCACCCGCGCCCAGCCTGGATCTGCGGCTGTTCCGGCAGCCCGGGTTCACGGCCGGGAGCGTGGTGCTGCTGATCGCGTTCATGGCGCTGGCCGGACATCTCTTCTACGCGGCCTTCTACCTGCAGGGGCCGCGCGGGCTCTCCCCCGCCGACGCCGGAACGGTCATGATCGCCGCGGCCGTCGGCATCGTCCTCGGCAGTCAGGCGTCCCCCGCGCTGAGCCGGCTGCTCTCGGCCCGGTGGACGGTCGCGGCCGGGGTGCTGGCCACGGCTGCCACGTACGTCGGTTATCTGTGGTTCGACGGACGGACCCCGGTCCTGACCGTCGCCGCGCTGCTGTGGGTGCAGGGCTTCGGGATGGGCCTGGTCGGTACGCCGGTCACGGCCGTGATGATGAGCGGGGTGCCGCCGCATCTCGCGGGCGCCGGGTCGGCCGTCAACAGCGTCACCCGGCAGGTGGGCGGGACGCTCGGAGTGGCGATGACCGGCTCGATCCTCTCCGGGGTGTACCGGGAGCGGATGACGGACGCCGAACTCCCGGGCGGGGCACGTGGGTTGACTCCGGACGCCGCGGAACAGGCCCGCACCTCCGCCGAGGCGGCCCGCTCGCTGGCCGGTTCACTGCGCCTGCCGGAGCTGGCGGCCACCGCCGACCGCGCCTTCCTCGACGCCATGTACGCGGCCACGTTCTGGACCGCCGTACTGGCCCTCGTCGGATTCGCCGTGGGCGTCGTGGGACTGCGGACACGGAACGTCAACGGACCAAGCAGTGGCGGAGGCAGGGGAAGTGGGGACGACGATGGAACAGGCGACGGGCCGGTCGGTCTTCGTGACCGGGGGGAACCGGGGGATCGGGCTGGCCACGGCCCGCCGCTTCGCGACGGCGGGGGACCGGGTCACGGTGACGTACCGCGGTGAGGAGCCGCCGCCCGCGTCCGCCGGACTCCTCGCCGTACGCTGCGATGTGACGGACAGTCAGCAGGTGGACCGGGCCTTCAAGGAGGCCGAGGCGGCCCACGGTCCGGTCACCGTCCTGGTCGCGAGCGCGGGCACCACCCAGGACCGGCTGCTGGTGCGGATGACCGAGGAGGACTTCACCTCCGTCGTCGACACCAACCTCACCGGGGCCTTCCGGGTCACCCGGCGCGCGGTGCGCGGAATGCTCCGCGCGGGCCACGGACGTATCGTGCTGATCTCCTCCACCGCTGCACTGCACGGCGCCGCCGGGCAGACCAACTACGCGGCGTCGAAGGCGGGTCTGGTCGGTTTCGCCCGGTCGCTGACCCACGAACTCGGACCCCGGGACATCACCTGCAACGTGGTGGCGCCCGGTCTGACCGAGACGGACATGAGCCGTGCGCTCACCGAGGAGCAGCGCGGGAACCTGCTTCGGCAGACGCCGGCCGGCCGGCTCGCCCGACCGGAGGAGGTCGCCGACGCGGTGGCGTTCCTGGTCGGCGCGGGTTATGTGCGCGGGGCGGTGATCCCGGTCGACGGGGGTGCGGGGCTGGGGCACTGAGACCACCACCGCGGAGTCGATGCCCGAGAAGGCCGCGGCTCCTGGCCCGGCGCCGGAGTGCCGGACCAGGAGCCGCTTGGGGACGGCCGGTTACGGGGCGTTGATCAGGTCGTGCGGCGGGACCGTCACGGTGCGGGCGCCCGGGTCACCGGACAGGACGACCTTGCGCAGCGCGACGTTGTTCTTGGTGTTCGTCTCCTGGAGGCGGTTCTCCGGGGTGGCGATCACCTGGATGTAGTACGTGCCGTTCGGCAGGTCGGTGATGTCGAAGGACTGGCCGGGACGGTACTGGGTGTACGTGTCGCCGGAGCCGACGTCGAGGACCTCACGGACGGAGATCGAGTTCTGCTGACCGCAGGCGGTCGACAGGTCGGTGTTCTCCGGGTGCCAGTTGGCGTTCTTCACCGTGTAGTCGACGGCGTCGGTGTTGGCCAGGCAGAACGCCTCCTTGCCGCTGCGCACCTCCTTGGTCTGGTCCTCGCTCAGCAGCCGGTAGCTGGCGAAGTCCGTGAAGTGCCAGTGCTCGTGGCCCTCCCGCGGGTCCCACTCCATGGTGCCGCTGGGTGTGTACCCGACCTGCTTGCCGTCGGCGTCGTAGAAGTACTGGTAGGAGTCCATCAGGTCCTTGCCCGGGCTGCGGAAACCGTCCACGACGAGCGGCGCGGGTCCCGCGTTCCAGACGTTGGCGCTGAAGGCGAGGTAGTCCTTGCCCGGGGCGTCGCCGTCCTCGCCGTCGGTGACGGCGATGTCCCAGGCCGGGAGCGAACGCAGGTCGGGCTTGGGCACGTCGGCCGGGACACCGGCACGGCCGCTGGGCCGCTTGGCGGCCGGCTTCAGCGCGGGCGCGATGCGCGAGCCGTCGGTGTGGCCGGGGCCGTCGCCCAGGTGGTGCGCCAGGCCACGGTCTTCGAGGGCGTGGGAGAGAGCGGGCGGGGTGGGTGCGTCGGCGCCGCGGGGGCCGTAGTGGTGGGCGGCGGCAGCGGCAGCCGCGGCGGCGACCGCCTGCCACATGAGCCTGCCCACGGTGAAGGCCCACGTCTCCCACATCCTGACGAGACTCGACCTCAACAACCGCGTACAGATCGCACTGTTGGTCTACCGCGCGGGCCTCGTCTGAGCGTTCCGTTTCGCGGGGGCGCGGTGGACCGGCGCGTTTGCTGCGGCTCACGCCGGTCCGCCGGGCACCGGTGCGGAGTAACCTGAGGTCACCGAGGGCATTTCGTACGCCGGCCTTCATGCCTACGTCGTTCTCGGTGAGCGACAACACCGGACGGCTGCCCGCGGGCCGCGGTCCGGAGACAGGTTCGCGCGATGTCCGCGACCACCGATCGTCCCCCGCTGCGGATCGTCCCCTTCAGGGCCCCGACAGCCCGCCTCGCGCTGAAGCCGACGAACACTCCCACGGGCCTTCCAGAACTGCCGGAACTGCCAGGGACGCCCGGACTCTCAGGGCTTCCAGGGCTTCCAGGGCTTCTGGACGGCGCATGGTGGCCCCGCTCCCGCGACCTGCCGCTCGAACTCTCCGCCCTGGCCGACGTCCTGGACCCCCTCGGCGGCCGGATCACCCGGATCGCCGTCAACTCCCGTTACTGGCCGGTCGTCCCCCGCAGAATCCCCGTGAACGGCCATGTGGTGAAGGTGGGTTGGTTCACCACGGAGCTGGACCCCCACAAGATCCTGCTGCTCTCCCACACCACGGGCCGCTGGAACCTCCTGGTGATCCCTCCGGAGGCCGACGCCTCCGCGGCCGCCCGCCTCATGGCAGCCGCGAGCGACAGTACGGGCCCGTCCGCGACCGCGACCGCCACGGAACTCATCGCCGCGGAACACGCCCTGCACGGCGCCCCGGCGACCGACGGGACGCAGGATCCCGCGGAGGCGGAGGCGGAGGCGGAAGCGGAAGCCTGGGAGGACGACGAGATCGCCCCTCCACTGGTCCCGCTGGTCCCACTGGTCCCGCAAATGCCTCCGATGCCGCAGATGCCGCTGGTCAAGGAGGCCGCGCTCGCCCGGCCCGTTCACCCGGTCACAGGGCGGTGACCGGCATGACCGGCGCCCTGGCGGCCAGTGTGCTGCTGATCCTGACCGTGGTGGCGACCCGCCTGATCCAGCCCGCCGACCGGGCACGCCGACAGCCACCGCCGACGCTAGCCGCGCGCCCCGCCGAGGTCCGCCCCCGCCACGACCACCGCGACGGC